>NZ_JAZGTF010000075.1:0-511 GCF_037389125.1 Photobacterium sp. MCCC 1A19761 | reverse complement strand
TGAGACAGGTGCTGCATGGCTGTCGTCAGCTCGTGTTGTGAAATGTTGGGTTAAGTCCCGCAACGAGCGCAACCCTTATCCTTGTTTGCCAGCACTTCGGGTGGGAACTCCAGGGAGACTGCCGGTGATAAACCGGAGGAAGGTGGGGACGACGTCAAGTCATCATGGCCCTTACGAGTAGGGCTACACACGTGCTACAATGGCGCATACAGAGGGCTGCAAGCTAGCGATAGTGAGCGAATCCCAAAAAGTGCGTCGTAGTCCGGATTGGAGTCTGCAACTCGACTCCATGAAGTCGGAATCGCTAGTAATCGTGGATCAGAATGCCACGGTGAATACGTTCCCGGGCCTTGTACACACCGCCCGTCACACCATGGGAGTGGGCTGCACCAGAAGTAGATAGCTTAACCTTCGGGAGGGCGTTTACCACGGTGTGGTTCATGACTGGGGTGAAGTCGTAACAAGGTAGCCCTAGGGGAACCTGGGGCTGGATCACCTCCTTAACGATATG
>NZ_JAZGTF010000074.1:0-516 GCF_037389125.1 Photobacterium sp. MCCC 1A19761 | reverse complement strand
TGCATTGCCGCAGCTTCGGTGTATCGCTTAGCCCCGTTAAATCTTCCGCGCAGGCCGACTCGACCAGTGAGCTATTACGCTTTCTTTAAATGATGGCTGCTTCTAAGCCAACATCCTGGCTGTCTGAGCCTTCCCACATCGTTTCCCACTTAGCGATAACTTTGGGACCTTAGCTGGCGGTCTGGGTTGTTTCCCTCTCCACGACGGACGTTAGCACCCGCCGTGTGTCTCCCGGATAGTACTTACTGGTATTCGGAGTTTGCAAAGGGTTGGTAAGTCGGGATGACCCCCTAGCCTTAACAGTGCTCTACCCCCAGTAGTATTCGTCCGAGGCGCTACCTAAATAGCTTTCGGGGAGAACCAGCTATCTCCAGGTTTGATTGGCCTTTCACCCCTAGCCACAAGTCATCCGCTAATTTTTCAACATTAGTCGGTTCGGTCCTCCAGTGCGTGTTACCGCACCTTCAACCTGCCCATGGCTAGATCACCTGGTTTCGGGTCTAATCCCAGCAACTG
>NZ_JAZGTF010000073.1:0-570 GCF_037389125.1 Photobacterium sp. MCCC 1A19761 | reverse complement strand
GCCCCCTTATCGGGGGTACGGACAGTGCCTGGTGGGTAGTTTGACTGGGGCGGTCTCCTCCCAAAGCGTAACGGAGGAGCACGAAGGTGGGCTAATCACGGTCGGACATCGTGAGGTTAGTGCAATGGCATAAGCCCGCTTGACTGCGAGAATGACGGTTCGAGCAGGTGCGAAAGCAGGTCATAGTGATCCGGTGGTTCTGAATGGAAGGGCCATCGCTCAACGGATAAAAGGTACTCCGGGGATAACAGGCTGATACCGCCCAAGAGTTCATATCGACGGCGGTGTTTGGCACCTCGATGTCGGCTCATCACATCCTGGGGCTGAAGTCGGTCCCAAGGGTATGGCTGTTCGCCATTTAAAGTGGTACGCGAGCTGGGTTTAGAACGTCGTGAGACAGTTCGGTCCCTATCTGCCGTGGGCGTTGGATGATTGAGAGGGGCTGCTCCTAGTACGAGAGGACCGGAGTGGACGAACCGCTGGTGTTCGGGTTGTGTCGCCAGACGCATTGCCCGGTAGCTAAGTTCGGAATCGATAACCGCTGAAAGCATCTAAGCGGGAAGCGAGCCT
>NZ_JAZGTF010000072.1:0-711 GCF_037389125.1 Photobacterium sp. MCCC 1A19761 | reverse complement strand
TGGATATCGAACCTACTTGTTTAGGTAAGAAATACACATGCTCTTTAACAATCTGGAAAGCTGACTAGTAAATTCAATTCGATGAATTGAAATTATTGTTTCTCGAAAGAGAAACGAGTTCTCAAACAACACACATTCAAGTGTCTTGTGTAAGAAGAGTCCGGCAAAACAAACTAATCCGTCAAGCAATTGATGGAAGCCTTGGTTGTTTACGGTACAGACCCTTTGGGGTTGTATGGTTAAGTGACTAAGCGTACACGGTGGATGCCTGGGCAGTCAGAGGCGATGAAGGACGTACTAACTTGCGATAAGCGCAGATGAGGCAGTAAGAGCCACTTGAGTCTGCGATTTCCGAATGGGGAAACCCAGCTGCATAAGCAGTTATCAATACGTGAATACATAGCGTATTGAGGCGAACCGGGGGAACTGAAACATCTAAGTACCCCGAGGAAGAGAAATCAACCGAGATTCCGGCAGTAGCGGCGAGCGAAACCGGATTAGCCCTTAAGCTTTTTATGCGTCAGGTGAAGGCTCTGGAAAGTGCCGCGATACAGGGTGATAGCCCCGTAGCCGACAACGCATTTAAAGTGAAAACGAGTAGGACGGGACACGTGTTATCTTGTCTGAAGATGGGGGGACCATCCTCCAAGGCTAAATACTCCTGACTGACCGATAGTGAACCAGTACCGTGAGGGAAAGGCGAAAAGAACC
>NZ_JAZGTF010000071.1:0-723 GCF_037389125.1 Photobacterium sp. MCCC 1A19761 | reverse complement strand
GCCCTTTCACGGCGGTAACAGGGGTTCGACTCCCCTATGGGACGCCACGGGTCGTTAGCTCAGTTGGTAGAGCAGTTGACTTTTAATCAATTGGTCGCAGGTTCGAATCCTGCACGACCCACCATCTTTCCACGAAGGATGTAAAACCGTTTTGCTTCTGCTTTTTCAAAAGCGGAGACAAACAGCCGTGGGCGATTAGCTCAGTTGGGAGAGCACCTCCCTTACAAGGAGGGGGTCACTGGTTCGAGCCCGGTATCGCCCACCATTCTTTCCTCGAAAGAATTAAAATTATCGATGGGGCTATAGCTCAGCTGGGAGAGCGCTTGCATGGCATGCAAGAGGTCGGCGGTTCGATCCCGCCTAGCTCCACCACTTTCTAAACACACTTACGAGTGTCGTTAGAAAGTGTTTATCCCTTCGGGATACAAACACATGCTCTTTAACAATCTGGAAAGCTGACTAGTAAATTCGATTGGTTCGTCATCACGACGAATGAATTGAAATTATTGTTTCTCGAAAGAGAAACGAGTTCTCAAGCAACACACATTCAAGTGTCTTGGCTTTTGTCTTCACTTTTTCGAAAAGTGAAATAAAAGAGAGAAGAGTCCGGCAAAACAAACTAATCCGTCAAGCAATTGATGGAAACCTTGGTTGTTTGAACATACGAAACCTCTTGGGGTTGTATGGTTAAGTGACTAAGCGTACACGGTGGATGCCTGGGCA
>NZ_JAZGTF010000070.1:0-728 GCF_037389125.1 Photobacterium sp. MCCC 1A19761 | reverse complement strand
TTCTTACACAAGACACTTGAATGTGTGTTGCTTGAGAACTCGTTTCACCTTTCGGTGAAACAATAATTTCAATTCATCGAATTGAATTTACTAGTCAGCTTTCCAGATTGTTAAAGAGCATGTGTTTTCTCGTCTCCGCAGAGACAGAACCACTTTCTAATGATTTTCGGCGGCAAAAAATCGGACTCAACAAAGTAACCTTCATTGAATCTGCGATTCCATGCAGAAAATGATTAGAAAGTGGTGGGCGATACCGGGCTCGAACCAGTGACCCCCTCCTTGTAAGGGAGGTGCTCTCCCAACTGAGCTAATCGCCCACGATAGTTTGAATTCCCTCATGGAGAGAATGGTGGGTCGTGCAGGATTCGAACCTGCGACCAATTGATTAAAAGTCAACTGCTCTACCAACTGAGCTAACGACCCGTGGCGTCCCATAGGGGAGTCGAACCCCTGTTACCGCCGTGAAAGGGCGGTGTCCTAGGCCTCTAGACGAATGGGACACAAAGTTTGTCAGCGAAATATGTTTCGCTAACTTTGTGTAAGCGAAGTGACGAACCGGTGAGGAACGACATCAGCCTACACGTTCAGGTTTGGGGACCTGAGACATGTTCTTTCTATTTCGACCAGGCAATCTGTGTGGACACTGCGTCAAACGCAGCCATATCGTTAAGGAGGTGATCCAGCCCCAGGTTCCCCTAGGGCTACCTTGTTACGACTTCACCCCAGTC
>NZ_JAZGTF010000069.1:0-731 GCF_037389125.1 Photobacterium sp. MCCC 1A19761 | reverse complement strand
GTTTGTGCGACGATTGCTGGAGCTGAGGGCTGGGAAGACATTGAAGATTTCGGTGAAGCACATTTTCAGTGGTTTCAGCAAAAAGGTCTTTTTACATCCGGACTTCCTGTTCATGACACCATTGCTCGCGTTATCTCACGCCTAGACCCACGTCAGTTTCAACAATGTTTTATCAACTGGATGCAGGCCGCCACTGAACGTTCAGATGGTGAGTTAATCGCTATCGATGGTAAGGTGTTGCGCGGCTCATATAACCGCGAAAGCAGGCAGTCTACGATTCATATGGTTAGTGCTTTCGCCACGGCCAACGGCGTTGTTATGGGCCAACTCAAAACCAATGCGAAGTCCAACGAGATCACGGCAATACCGGAACTGCTTAACTTGCTGGACATCAAAGGCTGCCTGATTTCGATTGACGCGATAGCCTGTCAGACCAATATTGCTTCAACCATCATTGATAACGGTGGTGATTATTTGCTTGCCGTTAAAGGTAATCAGGAAACACTGGCTAAAGCTGTACGTCAGGCGCTGTCTGCGAAGACTGCGGTTCAGAGCGTCCCTGAAAATGTCACGGTGGAGCAAAGCCACGGACGAGCCGAAGCCCGAGAATATCATGTGCTACCTGCTGGTGAGTTGGTACAACAGTTTCCTGATTGGAAAGGGCTAAAGAGCATCGGCGTTACCATTGGTTATCGCATTGATAAATCAGGTAAAGAGTCACTCGAACACCG
>NZ_JAZGTF010000067.1:0-253 GCF_037389125.1 Photobacterium sp. MCCC 1A19761 | reverse complement strand
GAGTTCTCTCAAGCGCCTTGGTATTCTCTACCCGACCACCTGTGTCGGTTTGGGGTACGATTCCTTACTATCTGAAGCTTAGAGGCTTTTCCCGGAAGCATGGCATCAATGACTTCAGCACCGTAGTGCCTCGACATCGGGTCTCAGCCTTAAGATGGTCCGGATTTGCCTAAACCATCAGCCTACACCCTTGAACCTGGACAACCGTCGCCAGGCCCACCTAGCCTTCTCCGTCCCCCCATCGCAATAGTAA
>NZ_JAZGTF010000066.1:0-948 GCF_037389125.1 Photobacterium sp. MCCC 1A19761 | reverse complement strand
TGTAGTGGTCAAGTAAAATTGGCCACAGTTTTAGAGTCATTCCAGAATAACCGTTCTGACTCATTTGGCGTCAAACCACCGTTATATTGATGTGGCCTGACCTTGCTGTAATATTCCGTGATGTACTGTGTGATTGAACGCTGTGCCTGGGCAAAACTCTCATAACCTATTGATGGTACCCATTCTGTTTTTAAGCTTCGGAAGAATCGCTCCATCGGGCTGTTATCCCAACAATTTCCTCGGCGGCTCATACTTTGCTCAATCTGATATCGCCAGAGAAGTTGCCGAAATTTCAGACTGGTGTAATGCGAGCCTTGATCACTATGGAACATCACATTTTTCGGCTTTCCTCTTGCCTCAAAAGCCATTGATAGCGCTTTACCCGTTAAGTTGGTATCCGGCGATAGAGACATTGCCCAACCGACGGGTTTTCTTGCAAAGAGATCGATAACCACGGCTAAATAAGCCCAACGCGTTCCAACCCAAATATACGTGACATCACCGCACCAGACTTGGTTCGGCTCCGTCACGGCGAACTGGCGGTCTAATTTATTAGCGACTTCAACGTGTTCTTGAGTCGCTTTCTTGTAAGCATGCTTAGGCAGCTGACAGCTCACTAAGCCAAGCTTTTTCATTAACTTACTTGCACGATAACGGCTCAGTGGTATTCCTTTTGTCGTCACGATCTCTGCGATAGTTCGAGCCCCCGCTGAGCCATTACTGATGCGGTACGCGGCTTTAACTTCGCTACATAGCACAACAAAGTCAGAATTAATCGCCTTGGGGCGGCCAGACCAATATTTGTAACTGCTTCGATGGATGCTGAACACATCACAAAGCGTAGAAACACTGTGGCTCTGCTTGAGTTTCTCGACTAGCGAGAATTGTTCAGCGAGTCGGACATCAAGAGAGCTGTAGCCTTTTTTAATATTTCATTATGTTCTTCGA
>NZ_JAZGTF010000065.1:0-1188 GCF_037389125.1 Photobacterium sp. MCCC 1A19761 | reverse complement strand
GGGTAATCCTCCCATTTTTAACCTCAGTTAAAAGTAGAAGTTAAGCAGCCATCAAAGGTGGTTTCCCTCCGTTGGCCTTGTGTGGTCGCTCATGATTGTAGAACCACAACCATTTTGTTGCATAGTCCTGAACTTCTTCCAGTGAGTCAAACAGATGCTTGCTCACCCAGCTATATCTCATCGTACGATTATGACGCTCAATATACGCGTTCTGTTGTGGATTACCTGGCTGAATATAATCGATTCGTATCCCTTTTCTTTTTGCCCACGCTGTAAACTCATGGGAAATGAACTCGGGACCATTATCACAACGAATGGCAACTGGTGTGTCGCGCCACTCTAAAAGCTGTTCCAAAACTCTAATCACACGCAGTGCCGGCAGCGAAAAGCCTGCTTCAATCGCGATACCTTCACGGCGGAAGTCATCGATGATATTGAGTAGCCTGTAGTTCCGTCCATCCGACAATTGGTCATGCATGAAGTCCAACGACCAGACTTGATCAGCGCGCGTCGGCTCTTTCAGTGGTTCCGGCTTGTTTCGGTTGAGCCTTCTCCGGGGACGTATCCGTAGGTTCAGTGCCAACTCACAATAGATACGGTAAACCCGCTTATGATTCCACAGGAAGCCTTTAACATTGCGCAAATAATCAAAACATAGCCCGAAGCCCCAGTCACTTTGCTCAGAAGTGAGCGTGACAAGCCACTGAGCTATCTCATCATTTTCCGTTGCCATCTTAGGCTGATAACGGTACCCGGTTTCGCTGATGTCGAACCACCGGCAAGCCTTGCGAATGCTAATTGAATATCGCGCCACCGAATGCTGAGCAAGCAAGCGCCGCTCACAGGGCTTTACCACTTTTTTTCCATGGCGTCTTTGATGACTTCAGCCTTGAGGCGCTCCTCGGCATACATTTTCTTCAAACGACGGTTTTCATCTTCCAATTCTTTCAGCCGTGCCATGAGAGAGGCATCCATACCACCGTATTTGGCGCGCCACTTATAGAAAGTTGCACTACTCATACCATGTTCGCGGCAGAGTTCTGGCACAGGTGTACCTGCTTCTGCCTGTTTTAAGATCGCCAGGATCTGACTGTCCGTGTACCGTGATTTTTTCATGCAGAATCTCCTTTCGTTTAGGTTACGAGAAAATTCTACTTTTTGCTGCTGTTATTTTTCGGGGGGATTACC
>NZ_JAZGTF010000064.1:0-870 GCF_037389125.1 Photobacterium sp. MCCC 1A19761 | reverse complement strand
TTTGCTGAGGGTGACATCACCGTTGTCGGCGGCACCCTGAGCAACTTCAGTGGCAGCGGCACCAGTTATACGGTGATCTTCACGCCGGATGTTGATCGCACCGAGCCGGCGACCGTCGATATCGCCGCGGAGACCTTCACCGATGCGGCGGGCAACGACAACACCGCGGCAACGCAGCTGAGCATTAACCTGGATACCACGCTGCCGAGCGTGACGATTACCAGTGACAAGGCGAGCCTGAAAGCGGTTGAGACCGCAACGCTGACCTTCACCCTGAGCGAAACCAGCAATAACTTCGCAGCCGAAGATGTGGCAGTGACAGGCGGCACCCTGGACAACTTCGCAGGCAACGGCACGACGTACACCGCTACCTTCATGCCGGACGCGGATCGCACCGAGCCGGCGACCGTCGATATTGCGGCAGAGACCTTCACCGATGCGGCGGGTAACCACAACACTGCGGCAACCCAACTGAATATCAACCTGGATACCCTGCTGCCGAGCGTAACCATCACCAGCAACAAGGCCAGCCTGAAGGCGGGTGAGACTGCAACGCTGACCTTCACCCTGAGCGAAGCGAGCAGTGGTTTTGCGATGGAAGATGTCACGGCTGTGGGCGGCAGCCTGGACAACTTCGCAGGCAATGGCACGACGTACAGCGCTACCTTCACGCCGGACGCGGATCGCAGTGAGCCAGCGACATTCGATATCGCCGCGGAGACCTTCACCGATGCGGCGGGCAACAGCAATACCGCAGCGACGCAGCTGAGCATCAACCTGGATACTGCGCTGCCGAGCGTGACCATCACCAGTGACAAGGCCAGCCTGAAAGCGGGTGAAACTGCAACGCTGACCTTCACCCTGAGCGAA
>NZ_JAZGTF010000063.1:0-376 GCF_037389125.1 Photobacterium sp. MCCC 1A19761 | reverse complement strand
ACTGCAACGCTGACCTTCACCCTGAGCGAAGCGAGCAGTGGTTTTGCGATGGAAGATGTCACGGCTGTGGGCGGCAGCCTGGACAACTTCGCAGGCAACGGCACGACGTACACCGCGACGTTTACTCCGGATGCCGATCGCACCGAGCCGGCGACCGTCGATATCGCGGCAGAGACCTTCACTGATGCGGCGGGCAACGACAACACCGCGGCGACGCAGCTGAGCATCAACCTGGATACCGCGCTGCCGAGCGTAACCATCACCAGCAACAAGGCGAGCCTGAAAGCGGGCGAAACGGCAACGCTGACCTTCACCCTGAACGAAGCCAGCAGTGATTTTGCGGTTGAAGATGTCACGGTTGTAGGCGGCAGCCTGG
>NZ_JAZGTF010000062.1:0-1579 GCF_037389125.1 Photobacterium sp. MCCC 1A19761 | reverse complement strand
TTGTACTCTTTCCAGTTATCTGTTCGGTAAGTGCTTTTTCCCATGAGGGTGGCCTGTCAGTAAACGTCACAAGATCAGATCACTGACTGCAAGAAAAGTTCACGCCGATTTAGTCAACAAAGCCGATGCAAAAAAGCCAGCTCTTCAGCTGGCTCTTTAAATGTGGCGGAGAGATAGGGATTTGAACCCCATCTCTTTGAAAACCTATATATATCAAGCTCTTGAATTTTCTAGCTTTCTACGTTCATCAATCAAATGTCACGTTGACGAATGTTAATCACAATTAGTATACGAAAACAATCGAGCTTAGCAAGAGCATCAAGCATATAAGCCAAAATATTTTCTAGTATCCTTACCCAGTCATAGCTAATTTTACCCCTGTACGGGGGTAAAATTAACTTTAGCCCCCGTAGGGGTTAAAGTGCTAATATCCTCTGCAGGGGTTAATTTACATTGGAGACAGATATGCTCATAACAAGTCCGAAGCAACTGGGGATATACTTGCGTGATGTTCGCAGGAATCAAAGGCGCAACCAAGCCAAAGTCGGCGATATTGTTGGTCTAAAACAGACAACGGTATCGAAACTTGAACGTGATCCTGCTTCGTCCAGTATCGAAAGTCTGATGCGCCTGCTGTCATCACTAGATCTTGAGCTACATATTCAAGAAAAAGCTGTAAGCCGTGAACAGGCAAAGCTTCGTGACCCTGATGATTGGTAAAATCCTATAAAACAAAGCCAACTCTATAGCTAAGTTGTTCTCTCACAATCATTATCGAGTTAACAACTCGATGATTGTACGACCAGCTTATTTCTGCCCCAAACTGAGTTAAAGTGTATTAGTTCACATAAGCTAATAGTGTTTTTTTCTAATGAAAAGTTACTCAACGTATTTTATCAAGAACGGTATTTTTTAAGTATCCTCGTTGGAATCTAGCAATAATTTTATCGTTTCCAATATGGTTTATATTTCGCTTGCCCAACTTAGTAGGTTGATGAATTGCATGCCGATAGTAATTTTTGGTAGCTAGAATATTTCTCTTAGTGGATAACAAGTTAGACATTATTAATGTACTATTCATTTGAATTTACCAGTGCACAAGACAAGAGTGAAGACTTGTCCTTATTTGTGCTCGGACTCAATCGTATTGATTGATTTATCCATGGATAAAACCAAGTTAAGGCACAAGCCCTAACTCGGTTACTTTAAAATTAAAAACTATTATCTTCTCGATACATTACATCTCCATACACATGCATTGCTTGTGAATATTGAGCAAAATCACCCAATCGCTTTGCAACTTCTTCATTTGCAAGCTGTGTTGCGGAAGACACTGTTTCTCCTCGCTCCCATATCTCCATGAACTCTTCTAACCAAGGGCCAACTACTTTCGCTTCAAGAGGCCATGGTGATGCAACAATTGCACGGCAACCGTTATCTAGCAGGAGTTTAGGTTGTAGTGGTCAAGTAAAATTGGCCACAGTTTTAGAGTCATTCCAGAATAACCGTTCTGACTCATTTGGCGTCAAACCACCGTTATATTGATGTGGCCTGACCTTGCTGTAATATTCCGTGATGT
>NZ_JAZGTF010000061.1:0-1906 GCF_037389125.1 Photobacterium sp. MCCC 1A19761 | reverse complement strand
GCTTGCTGCCGTCCGTGCGTTGAACAAGTTAACAGGGCTCGGCATGCCCGTAACTCGTAAAGTTAGCTAAAACATGGCTTAAATTGGGTAGATCTGTTGTTTTCCCTGATTTGATCAACAAAGCCTATCGAAAAAGTAAAGCTGGTGTTTGGGCCTTTTATCCTTACGAAAAGTATTACGAGTTTAAGTCATCTTCGTTGGGAGAGTTGGTCACTGGTTGGATAAATGGCACCATTGCTGTTTAGCCACTTAACAAGGCCAAACATAAGGGATAGCGCAAGCTGTCATAAAATTTGAAACAAATTTTCCGCCAGTTTGCACTACCCATGTTGGCGGCGTTAGATTTTATTGGAACAATATGAATATAGATTTCTCCCAAATTAATCATGAAGATTTAGAGTTTTTAGTTGCTGATTTGTTATTGGAAGAAGGCTTAACGCTAGAATCCAGACCTGCGGTGGGTCCAGACGCTGGTAAAGATTTATTAGCAATCCGACATGCAACGTGTTCTTTAGGTTATCCATCTTTGGAGCGAATCTTGGTTGAATGCAAGCATACTAAGGCTAACGTTTCCGAATCTGACCTAGGTTATTACGAAAAGAAGATGGAAAAGCATGGCGCCAATCGCTATTTGCTTGTTACGACCTCTTCTGTAACCGAGTCGGTTAGGAACAACTTTGAGTCTACCAACAACTCAAGGGACGATAAAAAAGCGATCTATTGGACGAAAAACGATTTAAAAGCGATTATTTCCAAGCATGAATGTATATATGAAAGGTATTTTGTTTCATGGGATACGGAAATTAATAAAGCTCTTCGGTTTACCAAGCAGCATTTTATGGAAATTCATAAGGGTGCTTTGTTATGGTCGTCTAATACGACATTTATTTTTGGAAATGACGGGTATAGTTCTGATTTTGTGCGTAATTATATCGAAGAAATGAAAACTGAGTTAGGCCGTCAACAAGTAAAGGTTCTATCGTTTAAAGTTTTTGATGACGGTTATTCTTGGGGAATGTTAGTAGACTCTGTTGAAGCTAGAGCTTTATTTGATATGGTTTGGGAAAGCACTATTGCAAACAAAGATAAAGATATTGCTACGCGTGAAAAACAAAAAGCATATTCTAGATTAGTTAGCTTCTTTTCGGAGCCCCATCAGAGCTATAGCGTTGATTAAAATCTAACAAACGACTATGGCGTCAATAATTAATTTCATGCTGTTTTTTTTCCCACCTGACGCCATCACGAAGCATCGCATTGAGGATGACAACCATCTTCCTGACACAGGCAATGATGCCCACTTTCCCGGTTCATAGGAGCCACGCCGACCAACGCGGAGGATTGTTTCTTGGTGATGTAGCTGAGTTAGGTAAGTTACTCATGAGAGGCTCCACAGGCTTCCATCCCGATGATGGCCGGCGGGATATTGGCAAACGTCGAGAGAACTTTCGGGCGTGATATTGTTTTGTGGATCAATACCTTGCCTTGGTGATCCTCACCGTGGATACTGAAACTATGTTTGGCTAAATCAATGCCATAGACAGATGGTGACATGGTGGCCTCCAGCGATTTCGTTATCAGACTTACCAAGTGTGGCAAAGCCTGATGAGGGGGAGTCCATGTCATTCGTTATGCACTACAATGAATAATGGTTTGCTTTGTCGATGGAGGAAGCATCATGGAAGACAGATTCATTACATATCGAAGTGGTTATAAATATCAACTGGCTTCAAACTATTCCGTTGATACTGGTTTACGTATAGATACTGATATTGATGACAATGTAGTGGTCAAGTAAAATTGGCCACAGTTTTAGAGTCATTCCAGAATAACCGTTCTGACTCATTTGGCGTCAAACCACCGTTATATTGATGTGGCCTGACCTTGCTGTAATATTCCGTGATGT
>NZ_JAZGTF010000060.1:0-1918 GCF_037389125.1 Photobacterium sp. MCCC 1A19761 | reverse complement strand
GCCTGTTTTAAGATCGCCAGGATCTGACTGTCCGTGTACCGTGATTTTTTCATGCAGAATCTCCTTTCGTTTAGGTTACGAGAAAATTCTACTTTTTGCTGCTGTTATTTTTCGGGGGGATTACCCGGGGCGGTTAAGTATGAGTGGGAGTCTCAACGCTCCAAGGCAGCTTTGAAAGCTCCAAACCACTCCTCAAAGTTATCACTGAACATATCCATATCTTCTCGGAAAGCGTTGATAGTATCAGTAATTTCTTGTCTTCTCGATAAGCGGTTTTGTGTTGCAGGCATTAACCTAGTTGTTCTTTTAATTACTTGGCTAATTACGGGTTTCCACAATTGAATTGCATCAGCTCTCCTGACATTGTCTTTAAAAGCCAACGTATAGGGGTTGGCAATGGGGCCCTCTACAATCATTTCCATAATCGAGGCTACAGCATGAATGATAATGAAAGACACTCCGGGTTTGCGTAAAAACTCGTGCTTGGATTCATCAGTGGAAATGAGGTGGCCGTGTCGGAACTTAGAACCATACTCAGCTTTTACCTCATTAATTGCTTCATGCAGAGTGTATAAAAACAACAAATGGCCAGCCGTAACAGTGTTATCAAACGCTTTATTGTATAAAGAGTCATTCTCCCAAATATCTTTTTTCTCATGATAACTACTATTCGGGTGATCATGATACGCGATAAGTATTTGGGCTACTGTCTCAGGAGAAAGCGATATTCTTTTAATGGCAGGGGGTAGGTTCGACCTCAAACCCCCGCTATAGTTGGCGTCGCTAATTCTAGCAAACTCTTGTCTCAACCTTTCTTGAGTAGCGTCGCCAGATCTAAAATCAGAGGCTAGTACCTTGTTTTGAGAGTTGTTAGCTTTAGTTATCTTATCAATTTTATCAGTATCATCGACTTTAATGAATCTTGCTGCAACTTTAACATTGTCATCAATTTCAGATGCTAAGTTCGACAAACAACCTGTCGTCTGAGCACCATTAACAATCGAGATTCCTGTAATGTTTTGTAGCTTTCCCAGTTTCTCATCTTCACTGATGTAATCTACATCAAAGTCATGAACTAACGCAGTAATACCGTTATTGCAAACAAAGAAGTCTCTCGGTTCATGGGCAGCGCTATGTTGTATTTGGCCGTTAATGAACTGATCTTTCTTGTTACTCCCCATATAGCCACGGACATTAGCACTAAATAACTTATCTTCGCCAAACGTCGAGTACATCCTTTTTAGAAAATTGCCAGTTACACTCGTACTAAAGGATAGCCATCCATTGTCAGTATGTTCCAGGAATCCCGGGTTCTCCTGAAGTTCAATGACATCATTGATCAAAATTGAATTCTGCTGAGCTTGGTACAACAGATCCAAGCTTTCTAAACCCATTTCCTTTGCATCTATTGTAACGTTCACCTCTGGGAATCTTGCTCTCAACGCTGCTGCTGCACTGGAGCCAACACCCCGCATTATTCGATTATTTTCGGATTTTTCTGGGCAGTTATTTAGAAACCATATATGAAGAGTATTGATCTTACCGTCTCTGATAGCTTTACGAGCTTCTTGAACTTGATTTCTTATTCTGTCTGGGATCTGAGTTAGGTCTGTGTTTATCAATGCAGTAACAGCATAGCTGCTATCTCGAGCCTTGTTAGGCTTCGCACCTTGATTTCTCAACAGGGGAGATTGGTAAGATTGGATCAAATAAATCCGACTATTGTCCTCATCAGTAAACAGGATGTCGATATTCTCATCATCACCACCCTCAGTAATAATTTCGGTCGCGACGGGGCTTTGTTGATCAAATCAGGGAAAACAACAGATCTACCCAATTTAAGCCATGTTTTAGCTAACTTTACGAGTTACGGGCATGCCGAGCCCTGTTAACTTGTTCAACGCACGGACGGCAGCAA
>NZ_JAZGTF010000059.1:0-215 GCF_037389125.1 Photobacterium sp. MCCC 1A19761 | reverse complement strand
GTTGTACTCTTTCCAGTTATCTGTTCGGTAAGTGCTTTTTCCCATGAGGGTGGCCTGTCAGTAAACGTCACAAGATCAGATCACTGACTGCAAGAAAAGTTCACGCCGATTTGGTCAACAAAGCCAGACAGCCGACTAAACGAATGACCGCTTTGAGTGTTCACGCTGGCTTTGCATGATCACACCACTCTCCAAAGGCATCCGATCTGGATGCC
>NZ_JAZGTF010000058.1:0-1872 GCF_037389125.1 Photobacterium sp. MCCC 1A19761 | reverse complement strand
TATTGCCATCACCCGCTATCAAACCATGAAAACAACCAACACGGAAACAGCCTACTAAGCAAATGGCCGCTTGTTGCGTTCAACGCTGGCTTCGCCTGAGTGACTCAATCGCATGATCACATCCCCCCAAAGGCATCCGATATGGATGACTTTTTCTCCCGGCGTTGCCCGGAAATCCGCCAATGCATTTGTGCTGCTTGACTTAAATCCTTCACCGGTAGCCTGAAAGACACCGCACTTCTGGCATCACCAACAGTGGCTGGCAGCATCGGCAGACATCGTCATTTGATTCAGCTTATCAATGACACTCCTATCAAGGATATCGCTACTTGCACATTGTTTGTTCTAACTTACATTTGCTCCATTTTGCGTTAGTGCTCAAGATCATTCACAGTCTGTTAATGCTAATTAGCGATACATTTTCTCATTTCTGCTCCTTTTAGCGAAGCATGGCAAAAGGACAGCAGCGGATAACCTGTTATGTTTGTTGTGGTGCATAGAACGGGTGGGATGTTAAAACTCATTTCATCGTGAATGCTATTTGGGGAAGTGGTTCTTAGTTACTTCTGCTGTATATGCTTCCACATCCCCAAGAAATTTTTGAGATGATTGAGAACTTTATCTTCCATTCGTAAGATAAAAAATCATGGATACAAAAAGTTCTCTTGCGGGATATACATTTGATTTCTATGCCTTGAAGTGTTTAATACGGTTGATTCACAAGTTGCCAGCGCCATGTGTTGAAAGCGCGATAACCACCATACGCGGCCAGTGCAGTAACAAAGCCAGCGGACTTAAGCGTTCCCATAGCTGAATTGTTCAACAACGCCTATCTCGGGGAGTCTTAACGAGACAGAAATTACTCACTGTTCTCAGGGCTAAACAGCTTATGCTGTAGAAAATAAGTGTTTTATTCTCCGTTGTCGAGTACTTATGAGGTCTCGTTATACGCACATGCTTGTTTTGACCGAACGTAAAACCGGACATAGATATCAAATCAGGATTTAAGTGATTGATAAACATAGTTAATTGTCTAATATGTAATCAACATGGCATGTGTAGAGTAAGGAGAAATCGTTGAGCAAAATTTTTATATCCCATAGTCATCAGGATAAAGCTCTGCACGACGCTTTAAAGGATGCGCTTATTGGAATTGGCCACGAAGTTTTAGGTGTCGATTCATTGTCTGTTGGGGCAAATATCTCCAAGGCTCTCAATGAGCTTTTGCACGCAGCTGATGCGGTCGTCGCAATAATTACGGAAGACTCACTCAATTCCAAAAATGTACTCAGTGAAATCACCGTTGCCCAAGCTCAGATGGATGCTATAGACAGTAAAATCTTTATGCCAGTAATCGTTGGTAGTATTGATATTCCTAACTTTCTTCGAGAAAGACTAGCTGTAATGGTTCCAAATTTCTCGAATGAAAATTTAACTAAGGTAGTCTCAAATATTCACCGAGCAGTAGAGCACAATTTGGCTATACGAACGGAAAGAAAAAGAGTACAAAAAGAGCAGGCTTCTAAATTAGAGGTAAGTAAAACAGAATTTATCAAAGAAGCCGAAGAACGCCTAACTAAGAAAGAAACATCACTAAAACTGAGCGCGAACATATGGTATGGGGTGGGCTATGGAGCGCTAATACTAGGTGTTCTTGCTGCCTTCTTATTTATCAAAGAAAGCTTAGGCGGCGAGGTCGATACTACTGGTATTGTTCTTCTATCTATTAAAGGCCTAATAGGTGTTGGTCTGTAGTGGCATAGTTAATTTGGCCATCTGATTAGAGGTGATATCATCACCTCGGAAGTTAACAGGTGACACAATGACAAAACGTAGCAGAAGAACATTTAGTCCCGAGTTTAAACTTGAAGC
>NZ_JAZGTF010000057.1:0-2184 GCF_037389125.1 Photobacterium sp. MCCC 1A19761 | reverse complement strand
CTGTCTTGGACACGGCCTCGCTGGATAAGGCTCAGCCGACAGTGACCACCTTCAGTGCCTCGGATACCGCGCTGAAAGCGGGTGAAACCGCCACCATCACCATTGAGCTGAGCGAAGCGAGCAGTGACTTCAACGCCGGTGGTATCACAGTGACGGGCGGCAGCCTGTCAGGCTTCACAGCCAATAGCGGCACAAACTATACCGCGACCTTCACCCCGAGCGCCGATAGCGAAACCAATGCGACGCTGGATATCAACGCGGGCGTCTTCACCGATGCGGCAGGCAATAGCAACGCCGCGGCAACCCAGCTCAGCATCAATGTCGACACCCAGAAACCGAGTGGCCACAGCGTCGCCTTTGGCGATACGCTGTATAGCGACGCCGAGAAAGGCAGCGCCTCGTTCAGCTTCCGCGGCGCGGAAACCAATGCTGCCTTCAGCTACACCATCAGTAGCAATGGCGGCGGGACCGTCAGCGGTAGCGGCACCACCGCGTCGGCGACTCATCAGGTCAGCGGTATCGACCTGAGCAATTTAAACGACGGTGAGCTGACGCTGTCAGTGGTACTGACCGACACCGCAGGCAATGCGGCATCGGAAGTCACGGCGAACAGTGCGCTGGATACCACAGTGCCGAGCGGCCACAGCGTGGCGCTGAATGACACCAGCTATAACGGCTCGGAAGCCGGGTCGGCCAGTTTCACCTTCAGCGGCGCGGAAATCGGTGCCAACTATAGCTACGTTCTGAGCAGCAGTAACGGCGGCGCGGATGTGACCGGGTCCGGTGAAATCTCCGGCATCAGTGAGACCGTGAGTCTCGGTGATATCAGCGGCCTGAATGACGGTGACCTAACGCTGTCGGTAACAGTGACCGACGACGCGGGCAATGCGGCGACGCCTGTCTTGGACACGGCCTCGCTGGATAAGGCTCAGCCGACAGTGACCACCTTCAGTGCCTCGGATACCGCGCTGAAAGCGGGTGAAACCGCCACCATCACCATTGAGCTGAGCGAAGCGAGCAGTGACTTCAACGCCGGTGGTATCACAGTGACGGGCGGCAGCCTGTCAGGCTTCACAGCCAATAGCGGCACAAACTATACCGCGACCTTCACCCCGAGCGCCGATAGCGAAACCAATGCGACGCTGGATATCAACGCGGGCGTCTTCACCGATGCGGCAGGCAATAGCAACGCCGCGGCAACCCAGCTCAGCATCAATGTCGACACCCAGAAACCGAGTGGCCACAGCGTCGCCTTTGGCGATACGCTGTATAGCGACGCCGAGAAAGGCAGCGCCTCGTTCAGCTTCCGCGGCGCGGAAACCAATGCTGCCTTCAGCTACACCATCAGTAGCAATGGCGGCGGGACCGTCAGCGGTAGCGGCACCACCGCGTCGGCGACTCATCAGGTCAGCGGTATCGACCTGAGCAATTTAAACGACGGTGAGCTGACGCTGTCAGTGGTACTGACCGACACCGCAGGCAATGCGGCATCGGAAGTCACGGCGAACAGTGCGCTGGATACCACAGTGCCGAGCGGCCACAGCGTGGCGCTGAATGACACCAGCTATAACGGCTCGGAAGCAGGGTCGGCCAGTTTCACCTTCAGCGGTGCGGAAATCGGTGCCAACTATAGCTACGTTCTGAGCAGCAATAACGGCGGCGCGGATGTGACCGGGTCCGGTGAAATCTCCGGCATCAGTGAAACCGTGAGTCTCGGTGATATCAGCGGCCTGAATGATGGCACCCTGACCCTGTCGGTGACGGTGACTGATGATGCGGGCAATGCGGCGACGCCTGTCTTGGACACGGCCTCGCTGGATAAGGCTCAGCCGACAGTGACCACCTTCAGTGCCTCGGATACCGCGCTGAAAGCGGGTGAAACCGCCACCATCACCATCGAGCTGAGCGAAGCGAGCAGTAACTTCAACGATAGTGATATCACGGTGACGGGCGGCAGCCTGTCAGGCTTCACAGCCAATAGCGGCACGAGTTATACCGCCACCTTCACCCCGAGCGCAGATAGCGAAACCAATGCGACGCTGGACATTAACGCGGGCGTCTTCACCGACGCGGCGGGCAACAACAACACCGCCGCCACCCAGTTGAGTATTAATCTGGATACCGCGCTGCCGAGCGTGACGATTGCCAGTGACAAGGCCAGCCTGAAGGCGGGTGAAACTGCGA
>NZ_JAZGTF010000056.1:0-2757 GCF_037389125.1 Photobacterium sp. MCCC 1A19761 | reverse complement strand
GGTGAGTTGGTACAACAGTTTCCTGATTGGAAAGGGCTAAAGAGCATCGGCGTTACCATTGGTTATCGCATTGATAAATCAGGTAAAGAGTCACTCGAACACCGTTATTACATCAGCTCTGCTGAGTTGGAGACAGAGCGTTTTGTCACCGCAGTGCGTGGCCACTGGGGAATTGAAAACAGCCTACACTGGGTACTTGATGCATCAATGAACGAGGATGCTTGCCAGATTTATCACGGAGATGCAGCTGAGATCATGGCCTGTTTTCGGCACATTGCACTGAACATGTTGCGAGCCGAAACCTCGAAAAAGGCTAGCATCCGACGTAAACAGAACATTGCAGCGATGAACACCGCTTATCTGGACAAGGTGTTACTGGCTGGTTTTAAGGCGGCGAGCAAAAAATGAGCATTCATGCTCTCACCCTGGAGTACAACCAATCACTGATTAACCGCGGCTCGCTGACATTCTGGATCGACGAAGAAGCGATAAGCGGCTGGTTATGCTCTGAACATCACGGTAACCGTGGACGCGGCTATCAATATTCAGACACTGCGATCATGACTGCTCTCATGGGCTTTGTTAATGATATGGTCTCTTCCTCATTCAGTTCACCAACTGTTAGTGTAGCTGGTGAGTGGAAGTGTCCATATCATTAACAAAGCCACAATTCTCGCTAGTCGAGAAACTCAAGCAGAGCCACAGTGTTTCTACATTTTGTGATGTGTTCAGGAACTATCGAAGAAGTTAAAGCTACGTACCGCATTAGTAATGGCTCTGCAGGGGCTTGAACTATTGCAGAGATCGTTATGAGAAAAGAAATACCACTGAGCCATTATCGTGGTTGTAAGTTAATGAAAAAGCTAGGCTTAGTTAGGTGTTAGTTGCCTAAGCATGTTTACAAGAAAGCGACTCAAGAACACGTTGAAGTCGCGAATAAATTAGACCGCCAGTTCACCGTGACGGAACCGAATCAAGTCTGGTGCGGTGATGTCGCGTATATTTGGGTTGGAACGCGCTGGGCTTCTTAGCCGTGGTTATCGATTTCTTTGCAAGATAACCCATCGGTTGGGCAATGTCTCTATCGCCGGATACCGACTTAACAGGTAAAGCGCGATTAAAGGCTTTTGAGGCAAGAGTGACCAAGGCTCGCATTACACGAGTCAGAACTTTCGGCAAATACTCTGGCTATATCAGATTGAGCAAAGCATGAGCCGACGAGGTAATTGTTGGGATAACAGCCCGATGGAACGATTCTTCCGAAGCTTAAAAACAGAATGGGTATCATCAATAGGACATGAGATTTTTTCTCAGCTATATCGTTCAATTATACAGTACATCACTGAATTTTACAGTAAGTTCAGGCCGCATCAATATAACGATGGTCTGACACAAAATGAGTCAGAACAGTTATTTTGGTATGAATCTAAAACTGTGGCCAATTTCACTTGACCACATGAATTATTGTTTTCAGAGTGACTTTAAATCTGTAATTTATCCGGGGGAATTAATTATTACTCGGTAACATGTTATTACAATTCTTATCTTTACCATAATTAATGAATCTAAGCTCGATATTTTTATGTATGTAAGGGGATATAACTGTGGTTGTTAATACAGCAAGAATTGATAGAATTAAATTATGATTAATGTTATCGCTTTTGAAGTGATAAAAAAAGTAGATAACAGGGATGTGTGTTAGATATATTGTGAATGAGTGTTTTCCTAACCATTTAAATAATTCTGTTTCTAACAATTCTAATATTACATTATCTTTAGGTAATTTAGTTAAGAGAGAAAGAGCAATAGATACAAGAGGAATGAATAGTAAATATATGGCGGTGTTAATTTCAAATTGCCATAAAACACAAAGTACTGAAATAAATACTGCACTTACGTAGTAACTAATATGGTTGATATTAATTGTTTTTGTATGCTCTATTAATGAAAAACATATCATACCTATAGATATTGAGTACAACCCTCTAAGTGAGCCATGAGAAAGTCCCGGGACTAAATGTTCTGCTCCGTATTGAAGATTTATTGGTAAGGTGTAAATTGCATATGCAAATACTATTGTCAGTACATATATTAGAGGTTGTATTTTAACAAATATTAAAAAAAGAATGGTTCCTATCCATAATTCAACAGAAATAGACCATGAAGGATGGTTAATAGATGAGTCAAAGTAAATTCCTAATGAATTAACTAAAAATATGTCTGATAATAAATCATTAGGTATATTAAACTTAGTCCATTCTGGAGCCAAGTTTCCAAATGAAAAGTATAATGCTAATGATGAGAATATCATCATAAAAAAATGCAGAGGTGCTAATCTTAAAAATCTAGTTTGAAAGAATCTTAATACAGATATATCTCCGTTTATAACTTTATCCTTATATGCATATATTAAAACTATTCCAGACATACAAAAAAATACATCAACAGCAAAATCTACATTATCAAAAAGGTATAACCCTGAATTCCATCCGGTCAAATGGCCTAAAGCGTGGGAAAGTGAGACAATTAGAGCAAGCCCCCCCCTAATACCATCTAGCCCATATAATCTTTTTTTCATTTCAACTATCTTTTTATAAAAATGTAATGATATACAATACTGCTATATTTGTCACTCAGCTAAAGCGGGGTTTTAATTGATTTTCTGATTAATAGCTGTTCCTGATAGTCAGGGTGAGAGCGTGAGTTAACAAATTGTAAAATCACCACATGTAAGGCACGTTGGGATCTACAAATAGA
>NZ_JAZGTF010000055.1:0-2392 GCF_037389125.1 Photobacterium sp. MCCC 1A19761 | reverse complement strand
GTCAGGGTGAGAGCGTGAGTTAACAAATTGTAAAATCACCACATGTAAGGCACGTTGGGATCTACAAATAGAGGGATTTTTAACCATCTGCCCCAGGTGTGAAATGCATGAGGTGTCTAATAATCACTCAACCAGCCCGAGGGAATTCACAGCTGTTCAAAAAGTAAACACATGTGATCTCACCCTGGTTTCTTGGTTACCTTTAACCGCAAGCAGATAATCACCACCACTCTCGATAATGGTTGAAGCGATGTCTTTCTGGATTACTATGACATCAATAGATCGAAGATAATCTTTGATATCCAGTAGCTTAATGGATAACTGATTTTCGCCGACTGGTGTGGGCAGGGCGTCCGCATGAATGGTTAGGATTTAGCCATTGACTTAAATCCGGCCACAAGGACTTGCTCCAAAAAGGCGGGTTTCATCATGCAGCGCTTCTGTTTCATCGGCACGCTAATCTTGGTTGGCTCAGCTCTGAGCATGTTCAGTGCCATGTGCCTCAACCCCGCCAGGTTTTCAGCCGCGTTTTCTCGGTAAATCTGACAAGCATCTTCCCGCATACTCACATCTAAAATCCAGTGAATTGACTCAATGCCCCAGTGGGCGCGGATGGCATTCCCGGCCTGCTCTGGGGTCAACTCGGTTGAACTGATGTAGTAGCGGTACTCCAACTCTGGCTCTTTGCCTTTTGCCGCACGGTAGTTTTCAACCATCACGATGCTGGTCAGTCCGCTCCAAGTGGAGAAGTCCCCCTCCAACTCGCTGGCATCCAGTACATGGCAAGTACGCGCTTCAACCCGGCCCTTTTGCTTTTCGATTTGACAAGTAGTTTTGTCGATCGGGGCGCAACGGTATGGGGTGAAAGCGGCCGTACGGCTGCCGCTAAATTGCCCTGGTTGCCCTTTACTGCCAATAAGTAATCTCCACCCTTACTGGTGATTGCCTTGGCTATCTTGGTCTGGCACGCCATCGCATCAACAGTTACGATAGCGCCTCGTAAGTCGAGCATCTTAATCAGCGCCGGTATTGCGGTGATTTCATTGCTCTTGTTGTCGGTTTTGAGTTGGCCCAATACCAGCTGGTTGGCGCTGGCGTAGGCACTCACCATATGGATGGTGCTTCGTTTGTCGTCTCTGTCATAGGAGCCGCGCAAAGTCTTGCCATCAATGGCAACCACTTCACCACAGGTCAGCTTGTGTATCGCTTTTATCCAGGCCTGAAAACAGTCACGAAACTCGGCGGGATCGATACTCCCAATCAGACGAGCAAAGGTATCATCAACGGGCACACCTTTTTCAAACAGGCTCTGTTTAAGAAACCAATCATGGTGGCCAAGAACGTATTCGCGAATATCGGTCCAGCCTTGACCTCCGGCTATCACGGCGCAGATCGAGCCAAACAAAATATCAAACAGAGGGTAGTCTACTTTTGCGCTTTGTCGTTCGTCACGGATGATGCTGAAATGCTCTTTGATGGTATCGATATTCATGGTCACTCCTCAAAAGAGGAGCATAAGATCACAGTAGGCTCGTTCGGTCAATTTTGATTTAGCGTTGGTTAAAAAATATTCATGATCTTGCCCTGGGGGAGTCCATGTCATTCGTTAGCTACTTAATGAAATATAAGTTATGTCAATCCATTATTATATCTTTTTTTCGATCATTAATTTAATAATAAATTTTATTGTTAGTCGTTGTTTTGTTGAATTATTTGAGGCTAGTATTCTATTTCAAAGGATAGTAATTTTACTTGTAATGATAAATTTTATTTCTGTTGGTGTTGTTTTACTCAAAGGAGTCGATTGGCGTATTAGGAAGAGTAAGATATTGAGAGAGTCTATGTGTTATGTTTTTCTTGCTTTACCTTTCCTAATTATAATGTACGGATCGTTCGTATTAAATGCGGCGAATATATATAATCTTTTGCTTGGGGTTGACAGTCAGGGTGAGAGCGTGAATGCTCATTTTTTGATCACCGCCTTAAAGCCAGCCAATAACACCTTGTCCAGATAAGAGGTATTCATCGCTGCAATGTTCTGTTTGCGGCGGATGCTAGCCTTCTTCGAGGTTTCTGCCCGCAGCATGTTCAGTGCAATATGCCGAAAACAGGCCATGATCTCAGCGGCATCTCCACGGTAAATCTGGCAGGCATCCTCGTTCATTGATGCATCAAGTACCCAGTGCAGGCTATTTTCAATTCCCCAGTGTCCACGCACTGCAGCGGCAAAACGCTCTTTCTCCAACTCAGCAGAGCTGATGTAGTAGCGGTGTTCGAGTGACTCTTTACCTGATTTATCAATGCGATAACCAATGGTAACGCCGATGCTCTTTAGCCCTTTCCAATCAGGAAACTGTTGTACCAACTCACCAGCAGGTAGCACATGATATTC
>NZ_JAZGTF010000054.1:0-3862 GCF_037389125.1 Photobacterium sp. MCCC 1A19761 | reverse complement strand
CGGCTTCAAGTTTAAACTCGGGACTAAATGTTCTTCTGCTACGTTTTGTCATTGTGTCACCTGTTAACTTCCGAGGTGATGATATCACCTCTAATCAGATGGCCAAATTAACTATGCCACTACAGCATGCCCGTAACTCGTAAAGTTAGCTAAAACATGGCTTAAATTGGGTAGATCTGTTGTTTTCCTGATTTGATCAACAAAGCCCATCAAAATATGTGGCGACTTTCAGAACGGGGGCCAAAAACGATCTCAATGATGCCGTCGCGATTTGTGTTGCTGTTGCCCGAAGTGCCAGCAACGCATGGCCGGTATAGCTGGAAAAGGCAAACAGAATAAGGAGAATGGCACTTACCGCAACCAGGAGAAAGCCAACGCATGACCGAACTCAGGCGGTAACCCATTGACATGAAAAACAGCGTGATCACTTCCAGGCTGCGCTCGCCCTGAAGAAAGCCGCGGGCGCAACGCCCACCCCCCCCCCCATCGAGCAATTAACTTAATAAGGCTGTCCGGGCTTGTCCAACACCCGGATAGAAGTGTCGGCTGCGCGACACGTATCCTTATTTGTTGTATCCTTATTTGTTATGGGTACTTACTCCACAAAAGCGCAAAAGCACTTAAAGTAAATGAGTCGGAGATAACCCCATCCCTAATTTTTTCACGAATCGTAATTTTAGGAATTTTTACCAAACCTTCAATTTCTCGCTCAGGCTTTCCAGTCAACTGACATTCAGAGATACGTGCATAAAACACGTCAACCATTGATGCTAAAATAGCTGAATTAGGTTTTATTACACCTAATTTTTCCAGCTGATTTATATCTATTGTATACCCAGTTTCCTCAAGCACTTCTCTTATCGCCGTATTATAACTACTTTCATTGAGTTCACCGTAACCTCGAGGCGCTTCAATTTGCTCACTAAATGAATGAGCTGCTCTACGAACTAAAACAAAAATATAGTTTTCTTCACATTCTACCAACACTACCGCTCCATTGTCAGAACCATTTTCTTTGATATAGTGAAATTCGCCATCTTTGATAACGCTAAACCAAGGGTTTTTATACTGCTCCATTATTTCAACTCCAACCCTAAAAACTGTTGCATTTTCGGGTACATACCAAACCAGTTTTTTCTAGTAAAAGTTCTCGCTGTACTTTCTTTACATTTATCTTCGATGTACCCCATCGCTTCATCGGTTATAAATTGTAATAAGTCTGTAGCCCCTAACGTAGTGATAATTTCAAAAGCTTTATACGGATATTGAACCAACTCTATCTCATTTTTTAATGATTTATACACAACGCCCGCATCTAAGATTTTTTCCGGTACATCTTTGAGTACTTTGATATCATCGAGCAAAAAACCTTCGCCTTTTGTTGCAAATAAGGAATTGTATGCTGGATTTACCACCTCATTTTTAAAGCGTCTTGATTCAATAGGACTAATTTTACCAAAATAATCATCTGAAAAATTATACCAATCAGACCTAGAAAATATTTCTGATGTTTTCCTTCTAAATAGGATTCTATCGCCATCATCCTTGAAATAATTACCTAGTGCCATATCATCGTTAATCCTTACAAAAATCTCATCTTGTAAAGCACTTTTTTCAAGTGCCACCTTTTCTGATTTATAAACTATGGCATTTAATGCTGTTTGAGTTCTACGTATACGTTCTAACAAACGGACTTGTTGATAATTTGTGAGTTTTCCTTTTTCAGGCGCACCTTCAATGCTTGATAGAATAAAATTGCTTGGCAATTTTTCATAGTACTCCTCTAAGTCAAAACTGTTTTCTAAATTGAACCCTCTAATTACTAACTTTCCAGATCCTTCTTCATTCAAATATTTAACTAAATTTCTTTTTTTAAAAATTTCATCCATATTGAGGTTATCAACGAGAGTGTTCGGTGATAAGACTACACCATCTCCAAAAACCATCCCCATTAGGAACCTTTTACGTAACTCTTCCAGTCTTAACTGACGAACTGAGTCGCAGTTTGACAATAATAGTTTTTCTTTAAATAACAATTATCGTTCCTTATATAAATGAAGTTTATGCCGTACCCATAACGCAGCATTAAGGTGCGAACAACGCTAAACACCTAACCCAGACCATTGCACCTTAAACACTAAAACCAAGTTTAAGCTGAAATCGCCAAGCGTTGTGAGTCACTCTTAAATGCCTTGTTATATGCTGGATGAAATAGTTAAAAAATCACTTTCTGAAAGTTCTTCTAAACCAATATCCTTCAAGTCGATGTCAAAAACTTCGGCTTGTTGCTGCATTAGTGTAACTATTCGGTGGAAAGCCATCATATACCCCGTATTAAAGTCACTTTTTTCTCTATTAAAATCTGAAATTGAATCTAGAGCATATTCCTTTACGAGAGCACCTAAATCTTTCGTATAGTTTTCAAATTTATCACTAGACATACTATTCCTCGAATGCATATAACAGTGTATTTGGCTGCATGCTCGCTTCCACACATCAACCACGCTGATTCTTCCGACACTATAGCTGTAAAAATATATTTATTTCAACCCTTTAGATAACCAATTTCAAACGTGAATCTTCGGTGCGCCTGCATAAAGTAAGCATTGTGATTTAACGAGACCTCGTATGCAATCATTTCCTTATTAATTATTCTTTATAATCAGCCAGATAGGATCTCCCTTGTAGCTCAAAGCAAGCATCGTCTGTCTCGTTAAAACCATAATTATTTGGAAAATAGGCCTGATTCAAATATAACTGTATATGTATACAGCCAAACTCCTAAGGACGTTAATTATGACAGGATCGCCATTTCTAAATCAGGTACGAATCGAACTACGCACACGCCAATACAGTATTCGCACTGAAAAAAGTTATTTGTATTGGATCCGATGGTTCATCAAGTTCAATGATGTGCGTCACCCTGCGGATATGGGCAACTCTGAGATTGAACGTTTTTGTACCACCTCGCCACCAATCGAGCAGTAAGTGCCGCTACCCAGAATCAGGCCTTGTGCGCAATCATTTTTATGTACCGCTACGTGATTGGTAGGGAGATCAGCCAACTACGCTATCAAAATTCTCGTACACCGAAGCGAATGCCCACTGTTCTTAGCGAGCGTGAGGTTAAAGCGATTCTCTGCCATTTAAGGGGAAAATACTGGTTGCTGGCAGCAATTCTGTATGGTTGTGGGCTTCGCATTCAAGAAGCATTGTCGTTACGGATAAAAGACATCAATTTTGATTCCAAATCGATTTTCGTATTCAATGGCAAAAGCAGCAAGGATCGATATACTTTGCTGCCAAACTCCCTGATTTCCCCTTTGACAGAACAAGTCGAAATCGCTAGGCAAGTTCATCGGAAAGATTTGGATGACGGTGCTGGCATGGCTTCTGTACCTCCGGCCCTGCTAAGAAAGTACAAGGGAGCATTAAAATTATATGGATGGCAATTCATTTTTCCATCGAGTCATGGCTTTGTTAATGATATGGACACTTCCACTCACCACCTACACTAACAGTTGGTGAACTGAATGAGGAAGAGACCATGACCATCGTATCCTTAGGTATCGATTTAGCTAAATCATCTTTTGCTTTGCATGGCGTTGATTCATCAGGAAAAGTTCTTCTTAAGAAAAACGTCAGTAGAAAGAAGTTATCCGAGACGATAATCAATATCCCTCCCTGTCTTATCGGTATGGAAGCTTGCGCCAGTGCTCACTATTGGGCGAGATTATTCAAGCAATTTGGTCATGACGTAAAGCTCATGCCTCCACAGTTTGTTAAGCCCTATGTGAAATCAAATAAGAATGATACCGCTGATGCTGAAGCAATTTGTGAAGCTGTGACTCGTCCTAACATG
>NZ_JAZGTF010000053.1:0-1439 GCF_037389125.1 Photobacterium sp. MCCC 1A19761 | reverse complement strand
GCAATTTGGTCATGACGTAAAGCTCATGCCTCCACAGTTTGTTAAGCCCTATGTGAAATCAAATAAGAATGATACCGCTGATGCTGAAGCAATTTGTGAAGCTGTGACTCGTCCTAACATGCGTTTCGTGCCTATAAAATCGATTGAACAGCAATCAATCCTTTCTGTCCACAAGGCTAGAGAAAGGTTGGTTTCAATGAAAACAGGTCAAACTAATCAACTGCGTGGAATACTGGCTGAGTTTGGTATTGTTATCCCTAAAGGTAATGCATCCCTAAATAAGCAGATCCCCCGTATTTTAGAAGATGCTGAAAACAATCTGACTCCATCAGTTCGTAGCTTAGTCGCTCATTTAAAAGAACTGATTGATGATCTTTCTATACGAATTAGATAGTTAACCAAAGAAATCGAACACTGGCACAGTACGAATATTGATTCAAAAAGAATCGCAGAAATCCCCGGGATCGGCCCCATAACAGCCACTGCTCTTGTTGCCAGTATAGGTGACCCTGCATCTTTTAATAATGGACGGCAGGTGTCCGCATGGATTGGACTCGTACCGAAGCAGTTTTCAACGGGTGGCAAACAGGTGTTGCTTGGCATCAGTAAGCGGGGAGATGGCTATTTGCGAAGATTGTTAGTACATGGTGCCAGGGCCGTACTCGGTCATTTAAAACAGCAACCCAAAACATACACCCACCGCTGGTTGAATGATTTACTGAAACGCAAACATAAAAACGTTGCAATCGTAGCATTGGCAAATCGAAACGCTCGGATTGCATGGGCGTTACTGGCCAATCAGCAAGACTATAAGCCGGGATTACTATCGGCTTGAAATTGCGCATGAAGTGTAAATGAGAAAACAGGTAAGACCGTGAGTGTGTAACTCTGATTTGATCAAGGGACATTTTAGTCCGAGTTGTTGATAAGAGCATACTCAGCGGAAATCATTAAGAGTCATTGAACTCGGATATATGTGTGCAAAACAACGCCTGATTTCTTCAATTCACTACTTGCCAATAGGAAGTGTCCATATATGATCAAATCAAAAAACCAGCAGATCTACCCAATTTGAGCCATGTTTTAGCTAGCTTTACGAGTTACGGGCATGCCGAGCCCTGTTAACTTGTTCAACGCACGGACGGCAGCAAGCGCTTCCCCGACCTGAGCGTTGTAATCACGCAGGCTTAAAGCTGGGCCAAGCAGCCGCTTATATCTCGACATCGCCGTTTCCGAGATTGAGCGACTGTGGTAACCACTGGTCTTTTTCCAGTGTTCATTGCTACCGTGAATACGCTGGTTTGCAACCGCAATATTTCTTGGGTGACCGTGCTCCCAGTATGCTGCTCCAGCTCTGGGAGGGATAAGGGGCTGTGCTTTCTTCCGTTGAATCGCTTGATAGCACAGCCTGGTATCATAAGCGCCGTCACCTGATATTG
>NZ_JAZGTF010000052.1:0-1600 GCF_037389125.1 Photobacterium sp. MCCC 1A19761 | reverse complement strand
GCAATGGTGTCATGAACAGGAAGTCCGGATGTAAAAAGACCTTTTTGCTGAAACCACTGAAAATGTGCTTCACCGAAATCTTCAATGTCTTCCCAGCCCTCAGCTCCAGCAATCGTCGCACAAACAGTAAGAAACAGAACATCGAATAAGGGATAACTGATTTTCGCAGACTGACGAGGGTCTTGCAGATCGCCAAAATACTGAGAAAAAGCCTCGATACTCACCTTAGAACTCCCGAAAAAGGGAGTATAAGATCATAATTCGATCGGCCGGTCAAACCCACAGAATTTGGTCACAAAACGTTCGTGATCTCACCCTGGGTTGTACTCTTTCCAGTTATCTGTTCGGTAAGTGCTTTTTCCCATGAGGATGGCCTGTCAGTAAACGTCACAAGATCAGATCACTGACTGCAAGAAAAGTTCACGCCGATTTAGTCAACAAAGCCATAAAAAAGCGCAAACTGTGAGTCACCTTGGTGATAAAAGCCTCCTCAAAACACGATGACCTATGGGAAGCGGCACTTTGTTCCGGATGCTCCCACGCATGACAGAACCGCTTTTTTCCCCGTCGGACTTCAACATTCTTATTGCACCTGGTTGAATATCAATCCTATAATGACCCGAAGTCATTAGTAACTGATAATTATTATCAAATCAGTTCATTCAAGGGAGTGAAACACAGCATGAGAAGTGATTCCCCGATGCGTCGATACCAACGGGCAGGTGACGCACAACATGCACGGGTGTTGGAAAATCGTCATAACATCCGGTGCGATCTATTCAGCATGACAACCTTGCCTGCTGCGGGAATGAGAGGTTTCCAATGAATGGCCGTCAGTCTCAAATCCGCCTTCTCGATCCCGTATTACTCCCGGCACTCAAGCCCGCGCTGCCGCAACTGGTCATCGGGATGCTGGCCGAAGGACTGTCCGGCCTGGCGAAATTAGGAGCGCTATGGTGCCTCATCGGCTTAATCAACAACTTGTCTCCTCTGTGGGTTATCGGGGCCTGCGGTTGCTGGCTCGCCGGGGCCCTTTGCGCTTCTGCAGCTTCAAGGATCGCCCATGCGGCTGAAGCAAGCTTTTCTGCCCGGCTGCGGCGACAAGTTGCCAATCACCTGACTCGGCTGCCGTCCCGGACCTTGGCACGCCACGGTGACAACGCGCTACGACGGATGGTTTCCGACGATATTGCCGCCCTGCACCATCTCATCGCACACTTACCGGCGGAAATTGCCACCTTTGTCATTGTCCCTGTCGCTTCGATGATCTTGCTGCTGACAATTGCCGGACCAATGGCTTTGATCGCCTTGATCCCCGGAGGTATCGCAGCGTTGTACTACCTCGTTCTGGTGCCGCGCTATTCGGTACGTTTCGGTGCAGAGCGGATGGAAGTGATGGGAGCCATCGTCACCGCCGTCAACGATTATGTGCGCGGGATCCGGGTCAACCGACTCTATGGGGCCCAATCAGGCGCGCTGGCGGATTACCATGCAGCCACGAACCGCTTCACTCAGGGCATGGTGGCCTGGGTCAGCCATGTGGCAACCGCTGCTGCGATTGCGATCGCGCTGCTACAGGCCGTTGCAACATTCGCTATTG
>NZ_JAZGTF010000051.1:0-7994 GCF_037389125.1 Photobacterium sp. MCCC 1A19761 | reverse complement strand
GTGGCCTGGGTCAGCCATGTGGCAACCGCTGCTGCGATTGCGATCGCGCTGCTACAGGCCGTTGCAACATTCGCTATTGCTTATCTGGTGTCGTATCAGCTCAATCCGGCGGCGATGGCTGCGGTCCTATTTTTTGGCCTGGCGATCGTCACACCATCACTGCGGCTCGGGCATGGGCTTGACTATGTTGCCGCCGGACGCGCCGCTGCCGGGCGCGTCGCCGAATTGCTACGTGAACCGGCTCTGCCCAGCGGAGAAACTGCGACGCTGGTTGATGACGCCGTACTTGAGATGGAAGAAGTCAGCCTGAAGACAGATCACGGCCCGCTCATTCATCGCCTGTCTTACCGGTTCGCCCCCGGAACCCTAACGGCAATCACCGGACCAAGCGGCACCGGAAAAACCGCCCTGCTCCGCGTACTCGCCGGGTTCGAGCCGGCAGATAGCGGTATTGTTCATCTGGGCCGGACGGATATTGCTGAACTGGATGAACAGGGCCGCCACCTGAATATCCAACTCGTTCCACAAAACACCCCAATACTCAGCACTACAGTGCGGGAAAACCTCTTGCTGTCCGCGCCGAATGCCACCGACGCACAACTGAACGCAGCCCTGAGCCAGGCCCGGATCCAGGTCGATTTAGACGCCGATGCCGCGCTGCTGTCTGGCGGCGAACAACAGCGGGTCGGGCTTGCCCGGCTATTTTTGAGTCCGGCCCCCGTGATCCTCCTGGACGAGCCGACCAGCGCCTTAGACCGCCAGAGTGCGGATCAGCTCATGGCAGCCCTGCTGCATCTCGCTCACACCCAAGGCAAAACTCTGGTAATGGTTACCCACGATCCGGCGCTGGCCGCCCAGGCCGATGCACAAATCACCCTCAAAGGTGCCACCCAACAGAAGACTATCGAACAGAAGGCTATCGAACAGGAGGAATTACAGGCATGACCACAGTCTCAGCAACCCCATCCAACCCCACGCACCCGGCATTTCCGGCGCATGCCCGACGCCGTCTCCTGTGGATTAGCCTCGGCTGGTGTCTGGTTGCCGCGCTGGAAGCTGCTGCCTATACCGTGCTGGCGTGGGCCATTGCGACACAGCAATCCCCGGAATGGGTGGTCTTCACCGCCAGTGTCGCGGTGCTGGCGACCATCTGGGTGACACGCGCCGGCTTTTTCTCGGGGGTTCGGCTGGCCGGAGATCTCTTCGCTGCCTTAGGCCAGGCATTGGGCCAGGCCAAGCTCTCCTGGTTTACTGATGCGCATCGCACCCAAGTGGCCATGCTGGCAGGCCGGGGAATTCCCGGTTTTATGAGCATTCCTGCCCACCAGCTGCAAACCTTCCTGCACGCGCCGCTGATCCCGCTATTTTTGGTCGCCGGGATTGCATGGCTAACCGGACCGGCCGTAGCGTTGGGCGTCGGCTGTTTGCTGACCCTGTCACTGGTTATCCAGTTCAAGGCGCAACGGGCACTCAGCCAAGCCGACAAAAAAAGGCATGATGCCGACAAAGGCACCGCACAAGCGACTATAGAGTTCGTTGATCATCTGGAGCTGCTGCGCACCACGGCCGGGCCCGTGCGAGCGATCGCCCGACTCGAACAACAATGGCAAACCCAGGAAAGCGTTCTGGCTGGGACCACCCGTGCCGCAGCCAGAGCAACCCTGGTCTCTTCCATCGCCAGTGCCTTGCCGTTGGCCGGCATCGCCGCTTATCTCGCCGTTGCCGGTATCACCGAACCAGCGCTGGCACTCGCCCTGCTGGTTCTGGTAGCACGGGCAGCAGCGCCGTTGGGAGAGCTTGCATTGGCCGGGTTGAGCATCAACGATCTGCGCGCTGCATTGAACGACTACCGTCAGATCATTGCCGTCCCAACGCTGCCGGATCCATCACACCGCTCAGCGTCGCAACCTGACGGACACCATATCGTCCTGAAACACATTAGTCAGGCGCCCGCCCTCAGCCGGATCAGTGCGGACATCCCACCCGGCGCAACCGTGGTGATCTCCGGCCCGAGCGGTTGCGGGAAAAGTACTTTGCTTGAGTTGCTGATGCGCTTTGATGATCCGCAACGCGGCGTGATCACCTTCGGCGGCGTCCCGCTTAACCAAATGCGATATGCCGATCTGTCCAAACACATCGCGTATGTGGCACAAGATCCCATCGTGTTCACCGGCACCCTAGCGGAAAACATCCGTCTGAGCCGACCCGAAGCCAGTGACGAAGATGTCACGACGGCAGCACGCCGGGCCATGCTGGGTAGCGTCATCGACCGCTCGCCGCAGGGCATTCATCAGACCGTCGGCCACCAAGGCGGGGCACTATCCGGAGGCGAAAGACAGCGGGTTACCATCGCGCGCGCGCTGATTAAAGGAGCACCAATCCTCATTCTGGACGAAGCAACCGCCGCACTGGATGAAGAAACCGAGCGCCGAATTGCCGAAGTGGTCCGCAATTTACCAGCGACCGTCATTCTGGTCACCCACCGGGATCCGGCAATCTGGCAGCCGACACAGATCATTGCATTGGCTGACCTTGCGCAGGCGCACCCAGAAGCACACAACTCAGAACAAGATCCTGCTGAGCGATGTACGACAAAAAGACGTGAAGGAGCACCGGCATGATCCGACCAACGCAATGCTTCACCGCTCTTCGAAGTCATCCCGGTATTGATTTCAAGAACAAGGCTTTACAGACTTGCAATTCAACTGCAATCATGGCGGCTTTGAATACCTGCGATGACCGAGAAAATGACTGATCGTACAACCGCCAACACCAACGCTGCGGAAACACCGCAGCGCCATCGGACCCGGGCCCCGCATACCCGCCGCGCCGCGCTGATGGATGCGGCAGAGCACTTATTCCTTACCCAGGGCGTTCGAGCCACCCGGATCGAAGATATTGCCGCAGCCGCCCAGGTCGCCAAAGGCACCTTTTATATTTACTTTAAGTCCCGCGATGCCTTGTTGCGTGCCTTGCAGCAGCGTTTCATGGTGTCTTTTTGCGAGCAGATTGACACTGCCCTCGCCCACTGCCCGCCCGACGACTGGGAATCGCAATTGCGCACCTGGTTTGCAACTGCACTGGATGGATTGTTGGGGCAGATTTTGCGCCATGACATGCTTTTCGAGGATGTCCGCCCGAGTGAAGATCGGCAACTCATGGCCGATAACCCGGTCATTGAACAGTTGTGTGCTTTATTGCAAAGCGGCGTGCAGGCCAATGCCTGGCAGACGCCCGATCCCCGAATGACGGCGCTGATGATATTTCATGCCATGCACGGATTAGCCAACGAGGCACTGGCACAGGGAAATGCGGGCCATCGTGCCCCTTTGGTCGATATGTTGACAGACACTTTCGGCAAAGCCCTGCGCCGGTGAGTGGGGATCGGGCTTGTCTAACACTCGGATAGAAGTGTCGGCTGCGCGACACGTATCCTTATTTGTTATAACACAGCCTTTAGACGTCATCTTCCGTCAGGATTTGACGACAATTTCGCACCGTTAGTACGCGAATTTCATGGCTTAAACTATAAATGATGCGATAGTGACCAAAAATGATTTCACGATAATGTGTATTAGGCATTTCTGGAACCATACGCCCCATTTCAGGCATGGTTCCAAGTAGCTCCGTTTGGTCGAAAACTTCATTTACCCAATTTCCAGCTGCCGCTGGATTATCCAATGAGATAAATTCAGCCGCATCACCAAGCTTCTGTAAAGCTAATGGAGACCACACTACTTTCATTTCTTGATACGCCCCAGTACCTGAGCACGAGCATCTTCATTCGAAACACCCAAACCAGACGCAAGTTGAGCTTCAGCTGTACGCATTTCTTCAAGTAGTTCAATCTTCTCTTGCATTGCTTCATACTCTGCAACATCAAGAACAACAGCGACGCCTTTACCACGTTGAGTAATAACCAATGGACGACGAGTCTCATTGATTTGCTTTATAAATGAGGCTACGCCTGCACGAAATTCAGACAGAGGCTGAATATCTTTGTCGAAATGAATACGACTCATATTGAACTCCAAATAGTACAAAATTACGTACAAATAATAGTTCAAGTAGCTATTGGGAGCAAGGAGTTAATACTGTGTTATAACGCCGTTGTAACCGGCGACACGTATCCTGCCGGTGGTGCAGTTCCTGTGGTTGATCTTGCAGCATGTGCTGCCGAAAGGGTTACAACGGGTGCGGGACTATGGCCTGCTGCATGGCAGTGCGAAAGCACTGCGGCTCACCCTCCAACTGATGTTGCTCGGCTTGCCGGCATGGCAGCTGCCCGTGAAAAGCGGGCCACAGAAAGCCAGCCGGGATTGCCCAAACTGCCGGCATACGATGTGCTGTGTTGGCATCACCCGGCCGAGGTAGCCAGAAAAGGCAAACAGAATAAGGAGAATGGCACTGACCGCAACCAGGAGAAAGCCGACGCATGACCGAACTCAGGCGGTAACCCATTGAAGTGAAAAACAGCGTGATCGCTTCCAGGCTGCGCTCGCCCTGAAGAAAGCCGCGGGCGCAACGCCCGCCAACCCCCAATCGAGCAATTAACTTAATAAGGCTGTCCGGGCTTGTCCAACACCCGGATAGAAGTGTCGGCTGCGCGACACGTATCCTTATTTGTTAGGAATATGTTTGAGGAACACCAACAAACACTTCCTGCACGCTAAGCTCAACCCACTTTTTATAAGCTAATATCTGGATACTATTGATGATGATAAGTACACCAAATTCCAGCAATTCAAAGACCGCTAAATCATATTCTTTGTTTAACGGGTGAACTACCTTGTATCCTCCATGTATAAATGAGCTTCGTAGGTCATTGAGCTTACGTAAATCAGCTTTAAAGCGCTTTTGCTTATTTACAGGAATATCTAGCAAAAATATTGCCTTAGATGCGATATCGTGGAAGCCCCGACCAGATTTAGTTCCGTAAATAGCTTCTAAAGCATGAAAAACCCACGATACCATACTTACATCAGCATCAAGGTGGCATATATGCAACAAGGAGAAAATAGCTCTTTCAATTGAATGTTCTGACTCTAGCTTTGAGCCGATATTCAAATTATCAAACCAACTCTTTACTGTTGCGACTTCCAACGTTGTTGACAGTGCTATAGGCCCTTCAACTGTTGAGTTAATAGATTGGGAGAAGTAGAAATGTGACAAATTAAATTTATACTCAGCATGTTCTATTGCCAATGTTGAATTATATAAATCAAGCACACCCGGCATGCTGATGTTAGCCACTAAAAAAATGTCCATTAGTAATTTTTTTGAAGCTTCAAAAGCATCATTAAGCTCATTAATGTCAGACAAATGTAAAGTGATTGGCAATTCAACTCTACCCCAAGCACTGGCTTCATTAGTATCAACTCTAAATTGAGCAAGGATTTTGCGCCTTTGCCCTTCTATAATTGCGTAATACTCACTATTAAGATCATAACTTTTTGTAACTGCATCAACCAATTTATTCCAATCGATGTCAATTTTATAGTGCTTATCAGAACCATGAACTAGGTTGTTAGAATATAGGTTTGAGATCTGAGTTATAGCAGAAATATCTAAGTCGAAAATATCAGAGTCATCCCCGCTATAATCTCTAGGTCTAAAGTTACACGTCAAAAAACCGTTTAATTTCACATAGTCTCCTAATATTCCTAACGAATGGCATGGACTCCCCCTCATCAGACTTTGCCACACTTGGTATGTCTAATTACAAAATCGCCGGAGGCCACCATGTCACTATCTGTCTATGGCATTGATTTAGCCAAACATAGCTTCAGTATCCACGGTGAGGATCACCAAGGCAAGCTGTTGATCCACAAAACAATATCCCGGTCAAAAGTTCTATCGACGTTTGTCAACATCCAACCCGCGATCATCGGGATGGAAGCCTGTTGCGCCTTTCAGGACGGGGCCTGTGCCAACGCATGACCGAACTCAGGCGGTAATCCATTGAAGTGAAACACAGCGTGATCACTTCCAGGCTGCGCTCGCCCTGAAGAAAGGCGGGCGCAACGCCCACCCCCCCCAGGGTGAGAGCACGTATGTTCACTTTTTGAACCCCCGTAAATTCCCTCGGGCTGGTTGAGTAATTATTAGACACTTCATACATTTTACACCTGTGGAAAGTGGTTGAAAATTACTCTTTTTGTAGATCCCAACATGCCTTTCATGTGGAGGTTTTACAACTTGTTAACTCACGCTCTCACCCTACCCACACGGCTGAGCCTGCTTAGAAATTCATTCAAAATAAGAGAAACAAAATTTGCATAAGTTTTACGCTAAGCAGCCATGGGACATAACCAATGCTTGAGAGCCAGTCGGGTTGAGTTACATCGAGGAAACAATACTGACAGATTACATTCAAGCTAACCCCTCTTATTTCACGATCTCTCCCGCCTACTGCAGCCTGCGATTGCTCGCTCATAACTGAAGTATTGGTACTGACCACAACCAATTCCTTTTTCCTGAAAACCCAACAGGCTCTCCAGCACATTAAAATGCGACACAACAATCACCTTTTTATAACCAAGATACTGACCGAGCACACGTAACGCTCTCGTCCTGAGTTGTTCGTGTTGTTCATAACTGACGTCCTCAGGCACAGTACCTTGTTTGAGGTGATCGCGATATTCGAACCAACGCCTGTCGCGCTCCTCGATATCAATATAGCCTCCGGAAACATCCGCCTGCCACTCACGCAAATCATGCTCTATAAACAGATCGAGTTGAAACTGCCGATTTAAAATTTCTGCGGTTTGCAGTGCTCTGGTATATGGCGACGAAACGATGACTGTGGACCCATTGAAGACGGGATCACTCGCGAGCGCTTTGATATCGCGAATGTAGTCCCGGTGCAGTGGCGCATAATCCTTTTCCAACTGCGACATTTTTCTTTCATCGGCCAGTGCGTAATCGGGAACACCATGCCGTACAAATACGATTTCCATCTGCATTTTATCCTGAATTCCCTTTAAACTGATTCAGCGCCCAGAATGACTATCATGACGATAGTGAACAACTTTTCTCTCGACGCATAGCGATGATCCGGTAACCCCGATTTTCATAACCTCGATATCTCTGAACAAGAAAGCCTGGCAATTGGTCTGGGGGAATCTCTTCAAAACCAATCTGCCCATAAAACGCATTAAGATGAGACAGCGGCATACAATATGAGAGGGTTTCATTCAATATTGGCTCGATATGTTTGATGAAGTCAGAGCCCAGTCCTTTCCCTTGATATTTTTCGGCGATGTACATTCCACGCAAAATTGAAATGCCATGGCAGGATTCAACTTTCACAGAACCGATAATTTCATCATTCTTTGTTGCAATAAATGCTCGTTCATCATGACTCCAGCCACTGTGATAATCCTGCTCACGATAAAACTGATTCAAAGCACCTCGAATTGATTCATTCGCCTCAACAATTTCCATGTCATCTCCTGCAACTTACCATTTCGCATCGCAACGGAAAACGACTCCGTTAAGGCTCCCATTCAATACAACTTCATATATATATTCAATCAATTATTGAACAAAGAACAGCTTCACGAGAAATTGGCCGACATTGTGTATTGTCAGTGAGACGCCACACGACAATACCAAGGAAAGATAGGTATCCAGAGGTGTCGCGAGAGGCAGAGGACGCCCTAAAACGAGAAAAGCCCTGTCTGACGACAGGGCTTCGAATGTGGCGGAGCGCTCTGGGTATGAGAGGATTTACTGCGCCCTCCGGGCCGTTGCCAAAAACGCCTTCGGCTGGCAACGTTGTCTCGCTTCGCTCGGCTGAAGACTTGCCGTCCGCCCCGTCTAGGGTTCGCACCCTATCTCTTTCTTTGCCAATTAGCAGATGCAAAAGGCTTTGTTGATCAAATCAGGAAAACAACAGATCTACCCAATTTAAGCCATGTTTTAGCTAACTTTACGAGTTACGGGCATGCCGAGCCCTGTTAACTTGTTCAACGCACGAACGGCAGCAAGCG
>NZ_JAZGTF010000050.1:0-27340 GCF_037389125.1 Photobacterium sp. MCCC 1A19761 | reverse complement strand
CGGCTTCAAGTTTAAACTCGGGACTAAATGTTCTTCTGCTACGTTTTGTCATTGTGTCACCTGTTAACTTCCGAGGTGATGATATCACCTCTAATCAGATGGCCAAATTAACTATGCCACTACAGTCAGTACACTGAGCCAGTAATGTGCGCCTTCATTTTCAGACAGATACAGCCCCAATAGCTCCTTCTTGCCTTCAACGGTCAGACCCAAGATGGTGTATACGGCTTTGGAGATGAAGCGACCGTTCTCCTTGATTTTATAATGAATCGCATCCAACCAGACGAAGGGATAAGCGGTTCCAGATCCCGTTCTTGCCATGCTCTGAGTTCAGGCACTAGGCGGTCGGTAATGGCGTTGATCGTGCCATTTGAGATGCGCATGCCGTACAGATCTAAGAGATGTTCTCGGATGTTCTGATAGCTGTTACCCAGTACGAACAGGGAGAGGATCTTACCCTCCATTTCGTCTGTCAGGCGGGTCTGGTACTTCCTGACCGTCTGAGGTTCGAATGAGCCGTTGCGGTCTCTCGGTGTTTCCAACTCAAACTCACCAGAAGATGTTTTGACGGTCTTTTTAGATGAGCCATTCATGCGGTTAGTCGAGGTCTCTTTCGTCAGGTGCTCGTCCAGCTCTGCTCCCAAAGCAGCTTCAGTGATCTGCTTGATCAGCGGCGTGAGCAGGCCATCCTTGCCATTGAGGTTTTGATCGGACTGAAGCGCCTTGGCAAATGCCTGGGTATCGATTTCGTATTTATCAGCCATGATGTGTCTCTCCCTTTTTCAGTAAGTGTAGGAAAAGACACAAAACTTTGAACACTACCGTGAACCGCGGTTAATCAGTGCTTGGTTGTATTCTTTCCAGTTTTCTGTCCGGTAAGTACTTTTACCCATGGAGGTGGCCTGTCAGTAAACGTCTCAAGATCAGATCACTGACTGTCAGAAAAGTTCACACCGATTTAGTCAACAAAGCCGATTGACCATTCTACCTTTATCAATTCCTTCAGGATCTTCAACATTTGTGTTTCTTTGTAGCGTGACTTCTTAGCCTTATCTTCCCCTTATATTTCAGTGTAATCGGAACCTATAATTAGAACTGAACAATTTCGTAGGAAAACATCCCATCGAAAACATTTTAACAAATATCACCAGCCACTTGAAATAGCGAGGGGAAAATAAGCTCTTAGCTACCTCAGGCAACTGCATGAACTTCTATATTGTTGATGAAATTAACATATTAGATTAGAGCTTAGTAAACTGATTATCGAGCTGATCAATTAACTAGCTAAATAATCTTATTAATTACGCGTATCAGAAATAATCACGTAGAAACATATCATGACTCACAAATGCAACAATAACGCATGCGGCTCAGGAATCCCCACAAAAATCCCTTGTTGTTCAATAAGTAGACACGCACCTTGCCTTCTGATCTAATGAATTCACAACAAAAAAAAATAGAAGAAGACAAGATGCGTGATATTCAGATACTACATTATTCCCTTAGAGAACAATGCCCTAGCATTCACAAAAAGCAACTCACTCACTGATGGATTCAGTGAAAGCACTGTTAGATAGAGATGCGCTGACACTAACCTTGCTTGGCAGATCACTACCTTCTAAAGCAAAAACCAAGCACTGTATAAAGCGGGTTGACCGTCTATTAGGAAACTACCACTTACACCGAGACAGGCTAGATATTTACCACTGGCACTGCCATCAAATATGTTCGGTTAACCCACAGCCGATCGCTCTTGTCGATTGGGCCGATATCCGAGAATACAAACGCCTCATGGGACTCGGAGCATCCGTTGCAGTAGATGGTCGTTCCGTTACCCTTTTCAAGCAATCCTTTACCTTTAAACAGTACAACTCTCCCCGCAGCCATCAGATATTTCTTGTTAACTTCAAAGCCGTTTTACCTTCGCATGTCATACCTATTATTGTCACAGATGCCGGTTGGTTTCGGCAGGTAGAGACTATGGGGTGGTGCTATCTAGGCCGCATTCGCGGTGATGTGAATGTTTTTTATTGCGAACAGTGGCATCTCATTAAACAACTGTTTAAGAAAGCAAATAATTCCCCAAAGTATATTGGGTTGACCAAATTGGCAAAGCGAAAACCATTACTTTGCCATCTGCACCTTTTAAAAAAGGAAACACCCAGAAAACGAAAAGACAGACCCAGAGGTCGAGAGCATTTCACAGCACAAGCTGTTCATCGAAAATCAGCGAAAGAACCTTGGTTACTCGCTACTAACATCCCAACCAACGTCTTCTCTTCTCGCTGTATCGTCCGCCTCTATGAAAAACGTATGCAGATTGAAGAGACTTTCCGGGATCTGAAAAGCCCTCAATATGGCTTTGGCCTGCGACAAAGTCGAACCAATGACCCAAAGCGTCTCGATATCCTATTGCTGATCGGTCTTCTCGCCTTCATGGTCTATTGGTGGTTCGGCATTGCTGCCGAACATGCCGGTTGGTACCGCCAGTTCCAGGCTAATACGATAAAAAAGAGGCGGGTTTTATCCTTCGTCAGACTTGGAAAAGAAGTCTTTCGACGGCTTGAATACCACATAACAGACTCGACATTACGTTGGGCACAACAAAAGCTATTTATGATGCAGGGTGAGATCACATGTGTTTACTTTTTGAACAGCTGTGAATTCCCTCGGGCTGGTTGAGTGATTATTAGACACCTCATGCATTTCACATCTGGGGCAGATGGTTAAAAATCCCTCTATTTGTAGATCCCAACGTGCCTTACATGTGGTGATTTTACAATTTGTTAACTCACGCTCTCACCCTGATTTATGATGGCAAGGAGCAGTTATCATGCGTGAATTTTGTGGGGATCCTCCAGCGCATGCGGTCACCTGTACATAAAAACCACAAAAAAATCATCTACAACAAAATGTTGAAGATTTACATATATTTAAGTTGTAGATAGTGAACGAGTAACTTTATAACATAAGAATAATAATTGTTTAGGCAATAAACGCATAGGAGCTCTGATAATGAGCATTTTAAGTAAACCAACGAAACTGACATGTTCAATTCTATATAGTTCAAACAAGAATTTACATTCAAACTTCAAGTAACTTAATCCTCTTCTTCTAGAAAGCATATCTTGACCAGCACGTACATTAACTAAGTTACAATTCACGTTGTGAAAAACCTTCCCAGCTTTAAGCATGCGGCACCATAAATAATAATCTTCGAAAAACAGCATTGTTTTGTATCCGCCAGCCTCAAAAACATCATGCTTCTTAAACATAACAGTTACATGATTAACTGGATTTCTTGATCTCGAATAGCATCTAATCTCATGATCTTCAGAAGGGACGCTCCTTAACCCCAAGCTTCTGTCCATTTCTATATCGAACTCTTCGATAAAACCTCCACAAACAGATATGCTTGGGTTATTATTGAATACTTCCAATTGCCTCTCAAATCTATTCGAACAAGATATATCATCAGTATCCATTCGCGCAACCAACTCGTTACGACAGTGACTTAGACCGATATTCAAAGCTTGACCTAAACCAACATTTTCTTTGATCTCTACAGTACAAAGTATCTGCGGATATAATTGAACATATCGGTTAACAACCGATAGTAATTGATCATTTAATGGACCATCTTGAACCAAAACAAGTTGTTCTGGTTTCATGGTTTGTTCAACCAAAATCGACTTAAGTGCAGAATCAAGGTAATCTGGCTTTTCCTTTATATAAACTGACATTAGTACACTAAAATTTTGATTTTGCATGATCATACCCGAAGATGTTTGAAATAAAAAACCTAATTGATCCATAGTTCCGTGAGACCAAACTAATAAGACTAATCAGGCTTTTCTTTAAATCAAGTCTTAGTAAGTGATAAATAAAACCTGCAAATGGCCTTAGGTGAATATGTTCTATATAAGCTCTCAAATTAAAATTTTTAATAAAAAAAGCCCCATGCCCTTGCGAGTTGACAAAGACTTTATTCATTAGCTTAGCGAACGGTAATTTCAGTGGTGATGGATGATAAACACAGATATCTGGAGTATAATTAAATCCACCATAAATTTTAACATATCGATAAACATAATCTATCTCCTCACAGGAGTTAAACTCTCCGCCGATACCAAATTTCTCATCAAACCTCAAATCTGTATTTTTTAAAAACACACTAATAGAAGTAATATTTGCGAAAACATCACATGTATCTATAAAAAAATCATAATTTCTTTTCGTATAGCTCAGAGGTTTATTTGTTTCAGGATCCTTTGTAATTACCGCTAAACCATTAGGGTTACAGCTTATTAATCTATCGTAAACTTTATCAAGAAATCCCGAAGTGAAAAAACAGTCATCATCTGGAAAACACACATAATCTCCACATGATTCTTCCAGACCTAAATTTCGAGCATGAGATAGCCCTTTAACACCCGTTTTAATATGTTTCCAAGGCAGTGCTTGATACTTTGATTCCAACATTTGACTGATCTTGTCATCTGGATTCTGATCAACAATAATCAACTCAAAACTTATGCTTTGATCATATAAACTATCAAGAAATCTAGTGAATTCTTTCTTGTGACCGTAAACACCAACGACTAAGCTAAAGACACAATTACCTTTCATCAAATAACTCTCTGTATTCACGACGCTCAAATACATCAAGGTTACCACCAACAGTGGCATTGAAAATTTTTCTTCCGAACCTCTCGTAAACTAACTTCGACATTTGATAGCTCGCTAATACATTTTCTAATTTTGGATCATGCCATTTTTTTCCCTTACCAAAATATTCCGGGTGAAAGTGATTGGGATCATCACCTGTTGAGGTGATATTATTACCATTTACTTCAAAGTCTTTTGGAATGACATAAGAAAAGTCCATTCCAATTAAATATACTTCTTCAAAACCCATATAAAAGGCTAATTGAAGATTGATGATAGTCACTGACTGTCCACAAAATATACGTTTCGAACAATCCGAGCTAAATCTCGGGATACAATAATTATCAGATGATTCCTCATAGAACCCACGGTTCATATTGAAGAATACAGTATTATTTCTATTATTTATGAATTTCTTATAAATAGTTGGGAAAAATTTGTACTCTGTATCATATTTATTTATCTCATCAACGTTATCCATCATAACGTGTGTATCTTCAACAGTGTAAAAAGTTGGCTTAAAGCCCATCTCCTTAGTTTTGTAGAAGATTCCATTGACGGCAAAGGAGTATTCATTTTTTAATAAAGAAAGATCCATCTTATTTAGTGATGGACCATTTCCTACAATAAAACACCTTTTCCCTTTAAACTTGTTTTTGAGCTTTCTTAAATCATGCTTATCTGACTTTCTCAAAGACGGTTCTTCTAACAATGAAACAGGTACTAGACCATTCTCGTAGGCAAACTTAAGACCTGTTTTCACAACTTGTTTTAGCATGGTTGACCTCTGAAATAAAAGCAAATAGCATCATAATAAAAACTATAAATATATATTGATTATATATATTTAACGTCATATCAAATGCTCCTGAAAAAATAGAATATAGTATGAAAGAAATATATAAATTGGCATGTTTAGTATATCTATCTGCCTTTGTGACAATAATAAACAGAATTGTTATAATCGAGACTAAACCTAGAATTCCGATATCGTAGAAAGTTTGAATAAAGCTACTGTGGAAGCTCCCAAAGACTTCAGAGGTAGAGTTTCTATCTGAAAAAAGAGAAGAATAATCCTCATACACCTTTGAAGCAGCTTGACCCAGATATCCATAACCTACGGCAAGCTCTACAATGGAGAACCTACTTAATCCAGATATTGCAGATTCCCAAATAATCTCCCTACCAGATAAAATACTCGTTGTACTACGAACCAAAGCTGGGAATACTAATTGCACAGTTATATATATCGATAGAGCAAACAATGAGTATAATGGAGATAATAATACAAGGATTCTACAGAATTTAAACCTAGCAGCATATAACATAATGGTAAGAACTACTGCAATAAATGCACCTCTACTATCAGCGAGAAGCAATCCAATAGTATTTAAAGTTACCAATAGAAAGTTAGCATAGCTTTTCTTACTAAGATATAAAAAAAAAGACAGTACAAGCCCTAAACCAGCCACAACTCCAAATGCATTAATTCCTTGTGATAAAGGAAAATATGCTCTTTGTATATCAATCCCTGTTATAAACGATAATAATTTAGCACTACCAACAGCATAGTATGTTCCGCTAGAATTGCTAAGCCCTAGGACATAAAGTATTACATTTAAAGATATATATATTGGTATTGCATAAAAGACACAACGTATTTTTTCAGTGTTGTACCCCCTCAAAACTGACATTGAAAAAATCACTATCGAAGCGATCAACAAGAATTGAAATATTACTTGAGTAAAAGGTATCACACCAAATGTATATGACCTAACAAGGCTCAAGAATAACAATGCTAATAAAATCCATTTAGCACACGAAAGTCGATCAACATATACACGAGAAACGAGTCTGTACTTTAAAGAGAAAAAAAGCAAGTATGCTAAATATAAACAAAACCCCGCGTAAAAAAAGTATATATTACTCTGATAAAAAACCAAAGAAAGAAAGGTAGGCACAAGAAAAATAAAGAAGTACCTATTAATTTTCAGATCTAAGTACAATTTCGCTTACTCTTTTCATTTCTACAAGAAGTTTGTCAAAACCCATTTTATTAAAATGAATGTTATCTACTGTATACCTTTTTACATCTTCATTTGTCCAATCCCAAAGGGATATGACAAGTGGTAAATTTGAAATGAGGTGATTATCTAACTTCTGAATTATATTCATATTTTTTGGCCTTTTTCTCTTATAATTCCCATCCCAACCCTCAATAACTGGGTTTGATGAGATCCATAATAAGTTAGGTATAGACTTAAGTTCACTCAATATATAATCATCTAAAAAATCTTTATTATAAAGACTACGGGTAAGCTCTCCTTCATATTCGGTACTGTATGTATCGAACTTCGGCTCTTCACCAAATAATTTAATGCACTTTTCTTTCTTACTCGAATGTACATATTGACCATTAGACATTGGCCTTGGTGAAAAATCTACAACACCACAATGTAAGATTATAAGATCGTATTCATCATACTTACCTCGATACTCCGCGATAAAATCCAAAATTGTTGTATGTTTATATCTGCAAAGTCTAACGGTTGTATTATAGTTTTCTATATAGTACCGGATATAACTAGACAATGGATTTTTTCTATTGGTCATTTTTGTAATTTCAAATCCACGAGAATCTGTAAAGATTAAAACTTTCTTTTTTTGATGATTTTTCATCTTATATGCTTTGACTATAACATATGAAAATATTTCTATAATCAAATATATTATTCTTCTGAGTAATAACTTAACCTTAGATTGCAAGATAACCCCCTACAAATAAAATCATTGTGATGACATGAAACTTACAATAGTTAGCAGCATATTCATTAATTGATAAATCTAGACTATTCAATGAATATTTAATGTTAATTGGAAAATTAACTAATAACTGTGAAATGATTATTGAAATAGGATATGCTGAAGGTCCATAATTATTAGAGAAATACATGAGAGATATTAAGAATATCACTGTATTAATAGGATACGTCCTATAGAACGGTATTCTATTCGTTGTCATGTAGATCTGTGCATGCATTGAAGATAGTCTTTCAAAATAATAGGCAAATGCTACCAAAAAGAAAAATGATATTGGCAGTAGATTCAAGATAGGTTTTAAAAGATTGTTATTAATATATACAAATATACATAGGGAAAACATCCCTGCTATCAACATATAGATAGATCGGTTCAGATACTTTAAGCTATAAGTAACAAATGGCCTTTGTGACTCATGAATTCTCTTCTTATTTAGCAATGGGAGCTTTGAATAAAAGGGAGCCCATGATATTTGATTCACTATTTGTATAACTTTCATAGAAACTAAGAATGCGTTAAGAGATTCACCCTCAATAAAAAGCGACATTAATACACCGCTCATGTTGATAATTAGGTGACTACTGATAGACATTACACCAGTTTTCCATGAATCGTTAAGGATGCTTTTATATGTATATTCTTCTTCGGTTATGTTTTCTAAGCAGACAAACTTCTCGCATAGGTATCTATTCCTCAATAAAATAAGTAGCCACACTCCTTGAGAAATAATAATAAGAGAGAACAATGATGGATTAAAATAAACAGCGATTACTAACACAAGTGCGACCACTAGGTTTGTTATCGAATCCATATTATTCAGAAGTGCAATTTTGTTAGTCCCTCTTAGCAATACTTCATAGTATTTTCCATACATCATTAATGATTGACAAAGAACAAGAAAAACCCAAGAATATAGATTTTCACTATTTAGTTCAACTGAGTGAAATATTATTGCTGTGCCTAGGATTGATAATAGTAAAAAATAAAAAATCGTGCACCATGTGTATATTTTCCTTACAACTATTGATATTTCCTTTTTATTGTCACGCTGCGCAACATGCCGAATAAAAGTAGGGCTGAAGCCGAAGTCAACTAATATAGATAATGATGATATTGATAAAGCCAAGAGCCAAAATGTCACTTCATCTTGGCTAAAGCTTAATAGAACTTTGGGCAGAATCAATCCTAAGGATACAACTTTAGTTAAATAACTAAACCACGTTGTAATAGTTGTAGAACTAAAAAATCTAGATTTTTTCAATTACTTGTACCTATCGACTTGTTAGCCTCAGTTTTATCAAACGCACTGATAACACCCAAAATTTAGTATTATATACATATAGAGTAGTAAGCTGTAGTTAATTTATCCTTCCATAATGTAGACAGAAGCGCTCAGTCCGGATCACTTAGACATCCGCTTATACCACCACTTGCACTTATACAAGCCCCTTGAACAAAAGCAGCTTCATTTGATGATAAGAACACTGCTAGCTTTGCAATTTCTGATGGTGTACCAACTCTGCCAATAGGATGATAAGCTTCAAGCTGTCTAAATTTATCTTCTTTACCTTTAAATCCCTCTTTTAGCATATTGGTAGCTATCGCTGCTGGTTCTATAGCATTAATCCGAATTTTATTACCAAGATCTAAAACCATATTACGTGTCATAGAACTCAACGCTGCCTTTGAAGTTGCATACGCTATAAAATTTTTTTTTGTCTGTGTAGCATGAATACTACTAATATTGACTATGGAGCCAAAGTTCTTCTCTAAGTCATCTATAAATAGCTGTGACAAAAAGAATGGAGCTGTGAGGTTCACATTCAGGCTATTAACCCATTGTGCTCTAGTTAAAGTTCGGCTAGGCGCAAGATTTTGAACTGCTGCATTATTAATTAATGTGCAAATACCAACACCACTTGTTATCTTGTTAACTTCATTATAGAAATCAGATGAATACTCTTCATCAATTGCAATATTTTCTAAATTCAGCAGTATAAAATGAACATTGGTTCCAAGATTCAACTCTGCTGGTTTATCACTAACGTCTGAAGCGATAACATGATAACCTGCATAAGTGTATTCTTCGACTAAAGCCCTTCCTATGCCTCCTAGGGCGCCAGTCACCAGCGCCCACTTCACATTAGTTTTTATCATATTAACCGTCAGTATTTAAAAAACGTGCCATTTCTTCTAATGCTTTGTAAGTAGCTCGACGAACACCTTCCTTGGTATTCGAGCCATTATGTGATCCAAAAATACACTGGGGCATTTTACGAAGTGGGGATACATCTGAAAGTGGCTCTTCTTCAAATACATCTAAACCTGCCGCTGCAATATGGCCACATTGCAAGGCAGATATCAATGCTGGTTCGTCAATCAAAGGCCCACGCGCCACATTAATCACCATTGCCCCTCGCTTCATTCTTGATATGACATCGCTATTTAACATATGACGGTTGTGTTCATTCAATGCACATGTGAATATTAAGAAATCACATTTTTCTATACCATAAGGAAAAGCTTTACGCTCTACAAAACTATAGCCTTTATCTCCATCTACACCCGGATCATACACTGTAGCGGTCACACCAAAACCACTCAACCTTTTTACAAAACTCTCTCCGATATCACCGAAACCGACTACACCAATATGCTTACCAGACACACTCATACCTGCTGGCTTAGGCCAAGCATAGTTTTGTCGTATTTCTCTATCAATGAAATGTGTCTGACGAGCTAGCGCAAGGAGCATTGACATACCAACATCAGCTACTTCTCCACCAAACATATTAGGTGTATTAATGATTGGGATCCCAAGCTCTTTACAGGCAGAAAAATCAACATTGTCAACGCCAATTCCCCACTTAACAGCAGCCTTTAACTTACCTTTAATACCAGATTCAAAGACTTTCTTTGTCGCAGGATCATCACCAATAATCCAGCCATCAAAGTCAGGTAACAATGACATCAGCTCATCTTCACACAACACTTGTGTCGTCTCTGCTGCTACAAGTTCCAAACCCAACTTGCTCGCAGGCTCAAGAAACTCATTAAACATACCTAACATAGGGGGGCAAGTAACTAATACTTTCATTTAACGCTCTCCAAGAAAATTGAAAATTACGATTTCATGCGATATTCAGCTAGTGCTGCAACCATTTCCCAATCATGAGGTTCATCAATATCTAAAGACTCAAGAGGAGGGGTAACCATCATTAATGGAGTTTCACCAATTCGAGCACTTGTTTTCTTGAACGATTCTCTTGTAAAATAGAAAAGACAAGAGTTCTCTTCGTACCAAGGCTCTAAGTCTTGTGTTCGAATAAGATTCTCTGGGTCGTGATTAACTGCGCTACAATCTTCTCTATAAAAACGGGTTTGAGTTTTATTTACAGTAAATAAAGAATCGTTATTAGGATTCTCATCCAATTCTTTTAGACCCGCTCTAATCGTATCAGCCGTAATCAACGGATTTGTAGTGTGTGTCATGATATAAGTATCAGCTTCAACTGCTTCAATATCATCAGCAAGAATAAGGTTCATACTGACCATATCACCACAGAGTTCTGGTTTACGGTCTCGAATTGTTACTCGATCACTTTCAATCAGACCATTCTCTTCTAATATATGGCGAGCATCGGTATTGATTACTACTTTATCAATTTCACTCACAGATAAAAGTTCATCTAAAATCCAACGAAATAATGGTTTCCCAGCTAATTCTCGGAAGTTTTTACCTTTGACACGCTCACTATTAGCTTTCATTGGTAGTAAAGCAACAATTTTATTTTTCATAACTTCTTCCTATAATATGGTCCATATTCTCAGAGACATTCATATCAGTTACTCTCGGGTAGAAATATTTTTGTTTCATCGCCTGTGAAAGTTTTCTATGGTTCTTATTACCAATATATGCACCATAGTACTGACAGCATCTAAATGCTATGATTGACTGTATTTCTTTAACTAGTACACCCTTGGTTTTTGCCTTCCGTAAGTCCTTTATAATTCCAATTAATATGTAATTGATCATATCTAAAAAACTGACTTGTACTTGAGGCATAATTTGCTGCAAGGCGATTGCTTCACGTTCATACCTAACTTTTACTTTGCTCCATGCTTCATCATGAATATGATAAACAGCAGCATCTGCAGCGTAACCAATTTTTTTCCCTGAATCAACAAGGAGCTTAGCAAGGTACATATCTTCGCACCCTGTAAGTTCTTCGTTAAACCTATGGGCTAACCAAGCATCCCTTCGTATAGCCGCATTAGCATTATTACAAAAAAATCCTACTTGAGGAATTCTTGAATCTGAAGGAAAGTACTTATTAAATAGTTGACGTTCACTAAACTTGGTAGTGTCCCTACCTAACTGTCTTCCGTATGCATAACTACATTGGTCAACTAACGGTCTTACCAAGTTATTAATCCAATTATTATCTACCGGTATACAATGACCACTAATAAATACTAGGAAATCACCATTTGAAAACTCGCAACCATCATTCAGAGAGCGACCAAAAGTAAAATTCTCTTTCTTGATATGAGTGATTCTACAGCCGTATTTATTAGCTATATCGAGAGTGTTATCCGTTGATCCAGAGTCAATAATAACCGTCTCTATTCTAAATTCAGATTGGTCTTGTATTCTAATTGCTTCTAATAATTCCACTAAGTGTCTTTGTTCATTTAGCGTCCTGATGACTATGCTAACGAGTGGCTTAGTAATCATAGTTACTCCCCAAATCAATCTCTAGCGTCTTGCCTGATAAAGGATATTTTTCAAGCTGTGCTTCAGTCATACCTTCATAAGCACTAGTTACATACAACCATCGATTGGCATAAATAATACAGTTTGTAGGCCTTAACACAGGTAAGTCGACCTTACGAACTACTTTTCCGTTCTCATCCATGACTGCAATAGCTGAACCATCCCACAGAGCAACATGTACATACCCCCTTTCTGACAAACAACCTCCATCAGGTGTATAGTTACTACTCGAAAAATCTTTCCATAGTCTAAGCTGCGGTTCTTGACTATGTATTAAATCTATCTCATAAATACGTTGTTTCAGGGAATCTGATACTAATAGCTTATTGTCAAACTCAATAAAAGTATTAGGAATTCTAACTCCTAGTTCGTAAACGTTCACTCTGCCTTTTTTATCTAAACGGTATATTTTTCCTTCCTCAACTTCAGGACTGTAACCCATCGTTCCGTAGATAATACTACTATCTGAAAGTACCACCCCATCATTAGCTCTTAACTTTTTTGGGCAATGCTTTGAATGAATAACCTGTAGCTTTGTAGTACCATCAATCAGGTTTACCTGTTTAACACCAACATTATTTACATATGTCAACGACTCATCAGAGACAGAAAAAATACAACTTGGATTTCCTTCTAAAGCAAAAGTATTAATAAGTTTATCTTCCCTTAAACTATATTGATAAAGATTGTTATTCACGATGTCTAACCAATATAGTTTTTGAGTCATCTTATCTAGAAATACCCCTTCACCCAACTCTGAAGCAGGAGTTTTTAATACCTTAATTCCCATCATCACGCTTACATTCTTTTTGCACATTATATCTCTGACAGCTTAAGTCCAAGAGACATTTCATTCATACTAAGACTGTCTGATTAGGCTATCAAATTGTTATTTTTATTTTGGGCGCTTGTCTAACTCCATTTTAATGGTCACACTTACTCTTGCGTTTACTCTAAAATTCAGCAAAAATCGATTTACTCAGCAGCTTAGGTGAGTAGTGACACAGTCAGATATTATTGCTTCGACTCATAACTATAATTGTAATAACCATAGTTACCACCATAATAACCACTCGCCTTACGAACAACAGCATTCAGAATAAAGCCTTTTATTTCAATACCATTCTGTTCAAATCGCTGTTTCGTCACTTCAACTTCTTTAACCGTGTTCTGGCTAAATCGTCCTACCAACAATGAGGTTCCGGCATGAGCGCCAACAATCGCTGCATCAGTGACTGCCAGAATTGGTGGAGTATCAACAACAACTAAATCATAATTTGTTGATGCCCAATCCATGAGTTCTTTAAAGCGAGGATGCATGAGAAGCTCGGATGGATTTGGCGGGACTTCGCCACGGCCAATAAATTCCAAGTTTTCTACGCCTGGCAGCTTAACTAAGCTTTCAATACCTACCTGACCGCTGAGATAATCTGATAAGCCAGGTTTCGCACTCACGCCCATTTGTCGCTCCATCCGCCCCTTACGCATATCGGCATCGATCACCAACACCTTTTGACCGGATTTAGCGACCACTGCAGCCATATTCGCGGAAACAAATGATTTACCGATGCCAGGGCTTGGACCGGAGATCATCAGGATATTATTCTTAGCCTCCATCATGGCAAAGTGCAGGCTGGTGCGCAGGCTCCGAAGTGCTTCAATCGATAAATCCGCCGGGTTAGAAACCGCCAATAGGGTTTCTTCGACAGAAAGCTTTTGCTTCCCTTTTTGTTTTTTCTCGAGTTCAATCTGCCAATCGGACATTGGCACACTGGCATACACCGGCAAACCAATCGCCTCAATTTCATCCGGATTTTCAACGCCGCGATGGAAAGCCGCACGGAGCAGCGCAATGGCAACAGCTAACATGCCACCAAGCAAAGTTGCCAGCACCACAATCAGCGGTTTCTTAGGTTTCACGGCTTTAGTGTACGACTGCGCTTTGTCAAGAATCCGTACATTCCCTACTGTACTGGCTTTGACAATGTTCAGTTCTTGTACTTTGTTCAGCAGCTCAACATAAATCTGCTGATTCACTTCAACATCACGCGTCAAACGTAACACTTCCCGCTGTGTTTTCGGCAATTTTTGAATTTGCTGATTCAGGCGCTCACGTTCTGAGAACAGTGTTTTTCGCTTATCCAAGAGTGAAATATAAGCCGGGTGTTCTTTAGTAAAACGCTGGGAGATTTCACTTTCTTTGAAGGTTAAATCATTAAGTTTAGCTTCCAGCTCAACCATCACATCTAAGGTCGATTTCGCTTCCAAACCTAAATCAACAGACTCGTTTTCTTGGCGGAACTTATTCAGTAAATCTTCTGATATTGTCAGCTGCGATTTAATATCTGGAAGATGTCCCCGTAAAAACTGCAAGCTTTTCTCTGCTTCGGCTGAGTTACGCTCAACATTCTGCAAGAAGTAATTCTGGCTAATATCATTCAAAATCACTTCAATCGCTGCTCGATTTTCGCCAGTAAAGGACAACTGAAGAATACCAGTTTGTTTACCACGCTCACTTACTGCAAGATTTTGTTGTAACCACTGAATTGCATCCAGGCGTGTACGTTTTGCGACCGTAAAGCTATCGCCAGCCTCTGCATCAATTTTCGAGACAAATAGTTGGTAATCGCCCGCTTGAGCCAGCTCACCCACTTTCCCGCTTAGCACCTGCTGCTCTAGTTGATCATACAGCGCATAACTGCCAGACTCCGCATCCAAAACAGTCAATGTATAAACAGGGGTTTCGATATTCGTTGGAATTTCAAAACGCTCAATTCGAGCTTCAATTGACGTACCTTGGATGCGCGCCAAACCTTTCCCTATCATAGGTAGGTAATTTGGTATAACGACAGTTGTTAAATTATGCTTATCGACGGTTTTGCCTAAAATCATCCTCGACTTCAGGATTTCAATTTCGGTCGATGAAGAAGATTCACTGGCAAACAGTTCCCCCATCTCGCCCAATGCTGGCATCCCCGAACTTTTTTGTTCCACCTGAATCAAGGCGTCAGCTTTATAGATGGGCGTCGCCAGTAACGCATATGCAATACCTACAATCGCAAAAACAAAGGTGATCGCGATGATGCTCCAACGGCTATCCAGCAAGATACCAAACAGTTTTCCCAGATCAATTTCATCCGAGTCTTGCTTCACCTGAGTGTTTTGAGTAACGCTCATAAATTTTTAACTCAATATCAATAGGTTATATCGTAATCGTATTTCTAATTGTGGCGTCGAACTATTACGGCCAGTTTCTGATCCGCAGCACGCCCTCACTCAGCTCATTGAAGCTGGTAATGGTTGGCACTAATTGGGTAATCACACGGTTCCAACGTACAATCGGCGCCGCTGTCACATAAACCACATCATAGGGTTGTAATTCAAACTCTGTACCAATAACCAAAGCTGACGCATCGGATAAATTCAACTGATAGATATCAGCCAATCTTTCTTGCTGCTCGGTATTCGGATTGTTTTGACTCATCTTGCTGCGAATCACAAACACACCGGTCGCATCTGCTGACAATTGATTGATACCGCCAACATTGCTTAGCGCTTCTGTGAGGCTCATCCCTGCACGGTCAATTTTCAATAATTTGGGATCGTTTACTTCCCCCATCACAAACACTTTCTGGGCATCGTTACGTGGCACATGGACAATATCCCCCGGGCGTAGCAGGCGGTTCTGGGTTAAATCGCCTCGTTGCATTAAGGCGTGCAAGGAAAGGCGCTCTTCCTGACCGTTGCGAGTCAGCGTGACGTTGCGCCAGTCAGCATTTTCTGCCAGGCCACCAGCGCTATTGATGGCATCTAATAGGGTTAGGGGAACATTGGTGATGGCCTGCTTCCCCGGGTTGTTAATTTCACCGGTGATGTAAGCTTTTTGCGAGCGGAATGAGGCGACATTGACATCGACCTGCGGGCTTTCGATGTATGCAGCCAGACGTTTGGCGATATCGTCTCGGATCTCTGTGACGGTTTTCCCCTCGACCCGCACCAAACCAATGTAGGGGTAGAAAATGGTGCCATCTGCGTGTACCCAGTTGCCTGCTTCGGCCGAACTTCGATAAGAGCCGGCCGGAATCGTCAGCTCCGGGTGATCCCAAATGGTAATATTGAGTATATCGCCCGGGCCAATACGATATTGATAGCGAGCGATTTCAGCATCTAAAGCCGCATTCATCTGAGAGTAAGCTTCTTTTGCTTTGAATCGTTTTGCTGTCGTCGCAGTCAGTGGGTATACATTGACCTGCTCCGAGATATCCTTGTCCTGCTCACTACCTGTAGAAACCACATTTTTGTTATCAAGACTCAAATGGGAACCAGGCACCGTACATCCAGCCAACATTGCTGTTGCTACCGCTGTAATAAGAAGCTTTTTTGTAAAATGCATCATTCGTAAAGTTCAACTTTCAAATTGATTGATATGCTTAGATAACACTCAGGGTATGCCGGCCCTGCTTACGGGGACGTGACATTCTCAATTTCTGTGTGCTTGCGCGATTAACTAGACTGCAACGTTTAACCGTGGGTTAAGACTGGTCGCTTCACATAACAGAAGCGCGAATTCAGATACGCTACCGCCCTTGGGTTCGAGTTCCCAATGTACTCAGAGAGCGTTCAGTTGTGATCAGTATGAGGGTCATCCCCTTGAACTGATTGGTTTGTCCATTTCTGTGCTGAAACGCGACGAAGCGTCAAAAAGTTTTACATTTATCACTATCGCAGCGGCCATATTCTACACAGAATACGCGAATAGAGAAACTCAAATTTCGAAAAAAAGTACCATCGGCATATAAAACACGAAACGTAACGCATTGAATTATATCGCCATATTTTCAACACATTTCACTGGCACGAACAAATTCCGAGGCAACCTTGTGAAAAGTGCTGGCCTTATTTCTGAGATCTTGTTCCCTAAATTAAATGTCTAATGTGACAAATTTATGGCCTCATTGCCTTCCGATTGGTTAGCCCATATGATTAAAAGGAAGACTATCTTCACTTTATTATTAACTTTATAGATAAGGGGATCGGATGAATAAGACTGTAATCGCGCTGTTGACTGCAATGTCGATGGCTGCTACGTCGATGGCTGGTTCAGCCTTTGCTGCACCTGAGACCGCGGGTTCAGCCAGCTCTACCGGTGCAACCTCTACGACAGCTTCAACGGCATCCACAGCGGGTGCTACATCGACCACAGCCACGACTGCTGGTGCTGCTTCGAGTACAGCGGCCACTGCCGGTGCAACCACCGGGGTCGCAGCGGGAACAGCCGGAGCCTCGATTGCCGCAGTTGGAGGCATTACGGCAACGGCGGTTGCTGCTGCTACTGCTATTACAGTGGCCGTTGTTGCTGTTGCTGATGCGTCAGGTAACGACAACAACACAACCACTTCTCTCTCTAAACAAGGCTAATAGCTTTCGTTCATTACAACGAAGACTGGCCTGAGTAGCTGAAGTTTAAATGATAACCGCACAACGTGCATGTGTGCGGTTATACTCCATCAACATGAATCACTTACTGTTCCGGACGGCTTATGATTGCAGTCTCCATGCGCCCTTCCCGGCCACCTCAGATCTACGGTGTTCTTTTCCTGTTGACGCTTTTAGTGAGCGGATGCAGCCAGAAGTTTAATAATGTCAATGACACTCTGCGCCTTGCATTGCTGGGCGAAACAGACATTCATAAAAGTCACCTTGAAATCCAGAGCCTGCCTTATGCCAGTATGTATGCTCGTCTTGGCGATGGGCCACAGGCTTTTATGGTGCTTGCATTGGCCGAACCGAAATTCGGCTCCAACCCTGATCAGCAACAATCCGTCCAGTTGAAATGGCTCTCCAACGATCAGGGGATGCTGGTGACTGAACACGGACGCTTAATCAAAACACTGAATCTCCCGACCGGGAACTTGCTCATGACGCAATCAACAACAACCGATCCCCTCGCCCTTGGTCTTCATTTAGCCAAGACCCCTAAGCGCTGGCAGCGACGGATTAACTGGCAGCCCGGCTATCACTTCGGTTATCAGCTCCATTCGAAGTTTTCGAACCGGGGCACCGCCGTCATTTTGATCAATGAGTCCCCTGTCGAAACCTTGCACTTTACCGAACATGTCACAGTTGAGAGTCTCGCGCTCAATTTTGACAATGATTTCTGGCTTCATCCGCAAACCGGAACAGTGCTTAAAAGCCGACAAAAGCTTGCGCCTGGTCTGCCTTACATTGAAATGACGCTGTTAAAACCATTTTCGTCACCTTAAGGGGAACCCCTTGTTTCAGCACAAACAGCGATAACAAAATGCTATCGAAGTAATAAACTTAAAATGATTCACAAGCTTGAATAATTCTCGACTCCCAAGAGCCTCGGATCTCGAATGAATAACCATGAACTCATGACGAAGACAGCCAATGCACCGAAAACAATCCTATACCGGGTTTTAGGCGGCGTTTTAAAGATGACCTACGGAAAACTCGCTTTAGTATACAGGCTCTGTATTCCTTTTATTTTTGTAACTCCGGTTTATGCTGATCAGAACACCGTTCAACTCACTCAACAGCCACAAGCAGACATTCAGGTGAAAGTTACCACTTCAATGGCTAATGAGCAGCAATTACAACTTCGATATACTCAGCCAATCAGACTCAATCAAATTCTTGAGGATAGTCGGCAAAACCTGCATCGGATGACAAAAGATGCTGCCCCGAGCCCCATTTACTGGCTCGGGGCATCGATACATTTGAACCGGATTCCCCCAGGAAAAGAACGAGTCATGTCTCAGCTGCAAGCATTGGCTCAGCATTGGCAAGGCGAGAATAAAAACGCCGTCTTTCTGTTAATCGAACGGTTACAAAGTCTGACGTTTCAACAGCGGGTTTTCTCCATGGTCGATTATGACCAGATCAGGATCACGCCATCACTCAACCCCTTAATCACGGAAAATATGCTACTGATTCTGCCACCACGCCCCAAAGATATTCTGGTTCTGGGCGCGGTCAGTTCACCACAACAAATTTTCTGGCGTGAGCGGACGAGTGCCCGTGAATATTTAACGCAACTCTCACTCTTAGATAATCCAGAGAACAGCGAAGTAGTTGTTATTCAGCCCGACGGCATTGTTGAGCACCATCCCATCGCCTATTGGAATCATGAGCACCGGGATATTGCCCCTGGTGCAACCCTCTATTTGGGTTTTCAAAATTTGCCTTCAGGATTTGCGTCTCTCAATGAAGACATCATCAACTTGCTAAGACACCGGGCCTTATAATGCATCAACGTGTTCTCTTTTCACTGTCTGCGCTCTCTTTGGCCATTCTGCCCGCCGCATCGACGCAGGCTGATGACTTCAGCTACCCGGTGTTGACCCCGTCGCAGACTGACTTTGGCGGCGTCGGGCTGATCCAAATGCCCTCAGGCCGAATGGCTGAAGAAGGCGAGTTTACGGTCGGCGGCACATTCAATGATGAATACCATCATTATACTGTCTCGCTGCAACTACTCCCCTGGCTGGAATCAACCATTCGCTATACTCTGGTTCAGGACCTGCTCTATAGCAATGACGAAAGTTTCAGTGGCGATACCAAGTACACGGACAAGGGCATTGACTTCAAGATTCGACTACTGAAGGAGAGTTACTGGTTGCCGGAGACCGCTCTCGGCGTTCGCGATTTTGGGGGGACAGGACTGTTTGATGGGGAATATCTTGCCGCCAGTAAGCATCTCGGGCCATTTGATCTCACCCTCGGCATAGGCTGGGGTTATCTCGGCAATAGTGCCAATTTCCACGGGGATAAAGCTTTAGGCAATGACTGTGATCGCGGCACTGAATATAAAGGCAAAGGCGGCAATATCGATTTTGAACGCTGGTTCAGTGGTTGTAGTGCACTGTTTGGCGGGATTGAATACCAGAGCCCCTGGCAGCCACTGCGATTCAAAGTTGAATATGATGGCAACGATTATACCAGTGATTTCCCGGTAACCCGAGGCGGAATCACAATGCCCCAAGAGAGCAAGTTCAACTACGGCGTCCTGTATCGTTTAAATGATTGGGGGGATTTACGTCTGAGTTATGAGCGGGGCAACACCTGGACCTTTGGTTTTAACCTCAATACGAACTTTAATCAAATGAAGGCGATCTGGCAGGATGAGCCGGCACCGGTCTACCACCCCCGCCCTACATCATCGAACCTGGAACGTTCCGCCAAAGACTGGGAGCAGTTGGCGCAAGACTTACATACCATTGCCGGTTACCAGGATCCGACGATTTACACTACCGATGACACCGTTACCGTACTCGCCCCTCAAACCAAATACCGCAACCGTGATGAAGGTTATCAGCGGGCAGCAACACTGATTGCGAACCAGGTGCCTGAAGCCAACGAATTCCGACTCATTGAATCCGCCAATCACTTGGCTGTCACCGAAACACGCATTGATCTTGAGCAATTTGCCAGGGTGGCTCAATATGAGTATTTCAATGCCAAAATCAGCGATGCCTCTACCGTCACTTCCCCTTCAGAGCCGGAAGGTAAACTCATTGCCAAATCTGACAAACTCTGGGACATCAGTGTGGCCCCGACCCTGCAACAATCTTTTGGGGGATCTGAAGATTTTTATCTGTTCAATATTGGGATCAATGCCGGGGCCAACTACTGGTTTGGCGATCATGTCGAGCTTGGCGGTGGGCTCTATCTCAACCTCTATGATAACTACGATAAATTCCTTTACGAAGTCCCACCTGATGGCACAGACTTAAAACGAGTTCGAACCCTGGTGCGTCAGTACATTAACGATCATCCCGTCCGCGTCAACAACCTTCAGCTCACCTGGATGGATCGCCTGGGAGATAACTGGTATAGCCAGGCATATGCCGGCTATCTGGAAATGATGTTTGGTGGCGTGGGTGGTGAAATCCTCTACCGTCCGTTTGACAGCAACTGGGCTGTCGGCATCGATGCCAACTACGTTATCCAGCGCGATCCGGACTCTCAACTGGGCTTTTTCACCGAAGATGTTCAATTTGACCCCATTACAAACCGGAATTACCGCGTCCAGACCGGCGCCGTCACCGGTCATGCCACGCTTTATTATCAACCGCGCTGGGAGTGGCTCCCCAACACCCTATTTAAAGTCAGTGCAGGTCAGTACCTAACCGAGGATAAAGGGATCACCGTCGATTTTTCCAAACAATTTGACAGTGGTGTGATTGTCGGTGCCTTTGCCGCGAAAACAAACCTGTCAGCAGAAGAGTTCGGGGAAGGAAGCTATAACAAAGGATTTTATATCTCGATTCCGTTTGACGTGATGACGGTGAAACCGAGTACCAACCGCGCCACGATTTCCTGGCTGCCGCTAAGCCGGGATGGTGGCCAGATGCTGAATCGTAAGTATCAGCTCTTTAGTGTGACGGATGCGCGTTCACCTTGGTATGGGCGAAGGCCGATGAATTGAAATACTCTTAATTATCAATTGATATCGTGACCAAGGCGCGGTGTGTATATATCCGCCTTTATTTATTACTTTATTATTAGCGTGATCTTGAGCGAGAAAAACCTTCTATTTCCAGCGTAAAAATTATTTTAAGCTAAAATAGTGATGGTAAGCATACGATAAAGCGTCAAATATATGACGGAAAATCACATTTTTTTGATTACTTTTTGATTACGTTGTAGAAGAGGTAACTGGGCATGTTCAGGTTGTACGCTCGCTTTTCAGTAAATCATCCATTACTCCATAAATCTAACATCTTGCTGACATTCGGTATTTTCATGCTTTGCTGTTATCAACTCCTTGAAAACAACAGCCTTCAATATGCAACTGGGCTTATTCTGGTTGCGATACCGACTTTTATTTTCGCCAGATCATCTGACTACAAGCGAAAATATTTAAGTGTAGATAATTAATCATTACGAGATAATAAAAAGTGCTACCTTGTAGCACTTTTTATTTAATTGCAACGTGATAGAAATTGATATATTACGAAGATAAAGCTGATTGCTGAAGCTGATCCCACATAGCTTTCACGATCACTTGGTCAGCAGGTGCTAACTCGGTTTGCGCATCCGCAAGACTTTTTTCAACCAAGTCATTCATCTGCGTTACATTCGCAATCCCCTCAAGCTCACACTTTGCCGCAGAAAGCGAAATATGCCCGCGTAGGTATCCTCCAGCAAACAATTCGTCATCAGATGCGGTTTCTACTGTTTGATCAATCAAAGTCAGTAGTTTTTCTTCATATTGCTGGATCATCATTCTCGGTAACTCTTCAATGTAAAGTATCTCGCCCCAACAGATTGTGCGCTGTCGACTCTATGCGATAAGAGTAGGTTCAGGGAAATCTTCAGGGCATAACGGATCGATTTTATAGTGCTTTCGTAATGCATCCGACAAGACTTGTACCCGCTCAGACAACCCTTGCTCAAGGTAACACAACACCTGCTCACGCACTTTTCGGGTAAAGCCAATTCGATCCAGTTCACAATTGCCGCTTAAGTTATCACAGCTGACCTGAAAACGAAATCCACAACTGGCGGACAAAATCCACTCTAAAGCTTGCGGTTTAATCTCGACTTTTTCAAATTCAGCCTGCTTTTCATCCGTCCGACCATCCGGCTCATACCAGTAACCATAATCTTCCAATAGCCGCCGTTGAGGCCCGGCAATACACCAATGCGCAATCTCATGCATTGCTGAAGCAAAGTATCCGTGGGCAAAAATAATACGGTGGTACGGATAAACAGAATCTGCCGGTAAATAAATAGGCTCATCTGTCCCACAAACCAGTTTGGTATTATAAGTGGCAAAAAATGTGGTATTAAAAATTTCAATTAAATCAGTATAGTGATGCTGCATGATGACGTTCAAAAACTGTTCCGTTAATACCTGATCTGATCCCCGGCACCTTTACCGATTGCCGTTTGAAGAATCAGCTTAAAGTAAAGCGATAATGAAAAAGAGCGAATCATTTCAGCATCTAACACGGCAAGTTTTTGCGGTTCGGACATATCGACACCATTCACTTGCGCCAAACCCGTAATGCCGGGTAGAACATCCAGCACCCCAAGCTTATCCCGGGCATCGATCAACTCTTGCTGATTAAACAAACACGGGCGAGGACCAACCAAGCTCATCTCCCCCCGAAGGACATTGATTAGCTGCGGTAATTCATCAAGCTTTGTTTTACGCAGAAAACTTCCCAGTTTAGTCACTGAACTAGCCTGGACCAAATGGGTTGCAACTGAAGCGGTTTCGACAGGCATGGTACGAAACTTGACTAAGGTAAATGGCTGCAGATGCCTCCCGACACGCTCCTGACGAAAGACTGGCTGACCTGTGTCAAACTTCCCTAGTATATAAACTACCCCCATCACAGGGGCTAAGACGATCAATCCGACAAGCGCCAAACTGAAATCTATCATTCGAGTCAAAGAATTGTGCATGAACTTTATTTTTGTACCGTATGTTTCAGGGCGCAACCTAGGCGATAAGGCGGCGTCCAATCCAGAGTTTCTTTGGTATGGCGGATATCGACCTGGAGTGAACTACAGAGCCGTTGTCCGACTTCAGGTTTACCAAGAAGCTTCGTCAGGCCCATAAGCCACGCTGCAGGCACAGGCACGAGTCGACTCTTAGTTCCCATGGCAACCGCGAGTTTTTGCAGCAACTGGGTCGTCGAGATATCTTCGTCATCGGAAACTAAAAACACCTGATTAGCAGCTTTCGGATGATGCAGGCAAACCTTCATTAGGTCAACCAAGTTCCCCAGGTATACTAAACTACGTGAATTCTGAATCGCCCCGAAAGGCAGCGGAACTCCCCGTTGGACAATGTGTACCAGCTTAGCAAAGTTTGCTCTAACACCGGGTCCATAAACCAAAGGGGGACGAATAATCACAATTTCCATGCCAGAGCGCTGTCCTAGGGCCAGTAGCGCCTGCTCAGCCTCGTATTTACTGATGCCATAGGGATCATCAGGACAAACCTTGCTTTGCGGTGTAAACGGCATGCCGGGTAGTGTCTGCTCCCCATTCACCTTGATGGAGCTCAAAAACACAAACCGTTTTACACCTGCTGCCGCAGCCTGCTCTGCTAACCTCAGGGTTGCAGTTGTGTTCATACGGCGGTAGGCATCTAACGGGGCTAGCCCATTATCGTACATTTGATGCACTCGCGCTGCACAATGAACAACAACATCAATGCCAGCCAGTTGAGATTCAATCTCAAACGCTGATTCTAGATCAAAGACAATGGTTTTCATCAATGAGGACTTCGCCTTGCGTACGCCACATACCACTTCAAATTGCTTTGACTCCGATAAAGCATGGGTCAGCGCACTGCCAACAAAACCTGTACTACCCGTAACTAAAACTTTCACAAACGCTCATTTTTCAATCAAACAAGACCAAAGATTTTACCACAACAGGTTTGTGTCTGCATGTTCGGCGATATGTAATTGCAACTCCCCCACAATCGATTAGAATCGCAAGGTTGTGAAAATTATTTAGCGTAATTATGTTCAGACCTATTCAAGCTCTACTGAGTACCAAGCGAAGCAATAAACGAGCAATAACATTAACTTATGATGTGATTGCGGTCCTGATTTCCCTCTATCTGGCTATGAGCCTTCGCTTGAGCGACTGGATGTTTGAGATCACCATCAGGGAGCTGGCCAGCTTCGCAGTCACGGCGCTGGTGACAATCTATACCTTCATTCGACTGGGCATGTATCGCGCCGTATTGCGCTATCTGATGCTACCGGCGCTAGGCAATATTTTTCTTGCGGTTATGCTTTCAGCTGTTGCTTTATCAATCTCAGGGTTCTTTTTTCAGTCATTCATCCCCCGCAGCGTGCCATTGATTTATACCGGGCTCGGTATCTTGCTTCTGGGGGGGCCACGTATTCTGATCAGAACCCTCTATTATCATTATTACAAGCGTAAAAAGCCGAATGTTTTCATTTACGGAGCAGGTGCCACTGGCCGAGATCTTGCCTATGCATTGATCCATGGATCTGAGTATCACCCAGTTGTGATTCTTGATGATGACATCAGTAAAGTTGGACAAATTATATCCGGACTCAGAGTTCACCACAGTAGCGAATTTGAATCACTTCAATCACTGTACAAACCACTGAAGCTACTATTAGCAATCAACAATATCAGCAAAGGAGACAGACTACGCTTAGTGGATAAGTTATCTGACTGGCCCATCGCGATTCAGTCTGTCCCTTCAGTTGAAGATATTGCAGCAGGGAAAGCCAGCTCAACAGAAATCCGAGATCTTGAGATTGGTGATTTGCTTGGTCGTGCGCCGGTAGAACCTGACCACAAACTAATGGCACAGAACATCACAAACAGAGTTGTCATGGTGACCGGTGCCGGCGGCTCTATCGGTTCAGAGCTTTGTCGCCAGATTTTACAGCAAGAACCAAAATGCATCGTCTTGTTTGAACTGAATGAGTACAACCTGTACTCGATCGACCGAGAGCTCAAGAAATTGATCGAAAATACCGGAAGCAACTGCCAAATCGCCTCAGTACTCGGCAGTGTGCAACGGCAGAACCGTGTTGAAAAAGTCATGAAAAAATACGCTGTCGAGACAGTCTTTCATGCAGCAGCCTACAAACACGTGCCATTAGTTGAAGACAATATTGTTGAAGGGATCAGGAACAACGTCTTCGGCACATTGGCAACAGCAGAAGCCGCAATTCATGCCGGCGTCAAAAATTTCACGTTAATCTCAACGGATAAAGCTGTTCGTCCGACGAACGTGATGGGCGCGAGCAAACGGATGGCAGAGCTTGTACTGCAAGCATTAGCGGATCGTCAAACAGAGACGATCTTCACCATGGTTCGTTTTGGTAACGTACTCGGCTCGTCAGGCTCTGTTGTCCCCTTATTTAAAGAACAGATCCGCAAAGGTGGACCCGTGACGGTGACCCACCCGGATATCATTCGATATTTCATGTTAATCCCGGAAGCTGCACAACTAGTGATTCAAGCCAGCGCGATGGCACATAATGGACAAGTGTTTGTGCTGGATATGGGCGAACCCGTCAAGATCCACGACCTGGCCAGACGAATGATTCATTTGATGGGAATGAGTGAGAAGTCAGAAAACGAAGAAGAGTCTCAAGAAGGGGACATTGAAATCCACTTCACCGGGCTACGCCCAGGAGAAAAACTATTTGAGGAATTACTGATTGGCGACAATGTTGAAGGAAGCTCGCACCCAAAAATAATGACAGCAAGAGAAGAAAGCTTGTCCTGGGGTGAGATGAATAAACTGTTGGATGTACTCGATCGTTGCTGCCATGATTTTGATGTTAATTGCATCAAACAAGTGTTACTCGATGCTCCGACGGGTTATAGCCCACAACCATTAAACAAATGTACACTTCCTACTTAACTAAAGTGACCGTTATCAATTTCCTCCGGTAACACTCCGGAGGAATATTAATGAACCTTGTAGTGGTCAACTAAATCCGGACACTTTGTTAGGCCGATTCTCGGCTTCAGCAGGCGGCGCCCCGTCATTGTGTTGATGTGGGCGCTGCCAGTTGTAGTAATCCATCAGGTATATACCGACGTCTCGTATCGCTTCACGAGCAGTCATGTAGCCCGTTGATGGGATCCATTCTGTCTTTAAGCTCCGAAATAAACGCTCCATTGGCGCATTGTCCCAACAGTTTCCGCGGCGACTCATGCTCTGTGTTATTTTATAACGCCATAGCCGTTGCCTGAACTTCCTGCTCGCATATTGGCTGCCTTGGTCTGAGTGAAACATGACACCACGAGGACATCCTCGTTGCTGATAAGCCATATCCAAAGCTTTCACAACCAAGTCTGCATCAGGCTTTTCCGACATAGCCCAACCTACGGCTCGCCGCGTATGCAGGTCGATAACGGCTGCCAAGTAATGCCAACGGCTACCAGCCCAGATATATGTGATATTGTAGTGGTCAAGTAAAATTGGCCACAGTTTTAGAGTCATTCCAGAATAACCGTTCTGACTCATTTGGCGTCAAACCACCGTTATATTGATGTGGCCTGACCTTGCTGTAATATTCCGTGATG
>NZ_JAZGTF010000049.1:0-9475 GCF_037389125.1 Photobacterium sp. MCCC 1A19761 | reverse complement strand
CGGCTTCAAGTTTAAACTCGGGACTAAATGTTCTTCTGCTACGTTTTGTCATTGTGTCACCTGTTAACTTCCGAGGTGATGATATCACCTCTAATCAGATGGCCAAATTAACTATGCCACTACACCCCCACCTCACGCCGACTTTGCCTGAAACGTTCTACGCCACTCTTTCGGAGTGACGGCAAAGCGTTGCTTGAACTTCTCACGAAAGGCGATCACCGAGCTGAATCCGACTTGATCGGCTATGCGCTCGATACTCAGGTCGGTTGATTCCAATAGCTCCTGGCCGACGTGTAAGCGCTCGGCGGTGAGCCATTCTCCAACGGACATGCCGGTGGCTTTGCTGAATTTGCGAGTAAAAGTTCGGCGGGTCATGAGCACCGATTCGGCAAGTGCATCCAGGCTGTAGGGTTGGCTTAGATCGTGACGCATCCGGTTGAGCAGCTCATTGATTCGGATATCGGCGGTTTTTTCCGGTATCGGTCGCTCAATATACTGCGCCTGGCCGCCATCACGGTGCGGCGGGATCACCATGCGTCGGGCCACTTTATTGGCCAGCGCGCTGCCGTAGTACTGTCGAAACACGTGTAGGCAACAGTCCAGCCCGGCGGCAGTACCGGCCGAGGTGATTAACCGATCGCACTCGACATAGAGCGAATTGGTGTCGAGCTGTACTGCCGGGAAACGCTGCATGAAATCCTGCTCGACCTCCCAGTGGGTTGAGGCTTTTTTCCCCGCCAGCAGCCCGGCGTGGGCCAGCACGTAAGCGCCCAGGCACAGGCCGATCAGGGTCGCTCCGCGCTGATAACAGGCCGCAAGCTTGGCCAGCAATGCCGGGTTGGGCTTTTCGGTCAGGCTACGCCAATAGGGAATGACAATGATATCGGCGTGATCAAGGGTGTCGATTGGCGCCAGGTTGGTCATGGCCATGCCGATATCGGAGGTGATCGCTCCGGGCTCTCCGGCCACAATAGACAGGTCGAACAGGGGCTGGCGCAGGAGACCTTCGCCGAAAATGATACAGGGCACAGAGAGGTGAAACGGACTGAACTGATTGAAGGCAATCACGGCCACTTTCGGTCGGGACTGAACTTTGGGGAGCTTTCCATCGCTGATGATCATCTGGCTTGCCTGCGTTGTCGGTTATCGATAGAAAACCAGTATAGCAACATTGTCCCGATTTATATCATTAATGTCCTTTGGGACAATTTTAGGCCGGGTGCTCTGGGCAGATAATAACCATCGAGATCACAACGAGGAAGCGATGATGAAATTTACCCAAGTACGCAATGCCACCGTTCAAATTGAATATGCCGGTCAACGGTTTCTGGTCGACCCGGTCCTGGCTGCCAAAGCAGCATATCCGGGATTTGAGGGTACCCTGAATAGTCACATCCGCTGGCCGACGGTCGAACTGCCTTTCAGTGTCGAGCAGGTGCTGGATGTCGATGCGGTGATTATTACCCACACCCATGAAGATCATTGGGATGAAGCGGCAATCAGGATGATTCGCAAAGACATGCCGCTGTTTGTTCAGCATGAAGCCGATGCCGAACTTGTTCGAGAGGCAGGGTTTAGCAATGTGACGATTTTGACGGAAACGGACCGGTTTGGCGAAGTGCAAATCGCTATCACCCGAGGCCAGCACGGCTCAGATGCGACCATGGCTGTGCTGGGCGGCCTGTTAGGGGAGGTCAGTGGGGTGGTGCTCAGCCACCCGGATGAAAAAACGGTGTACCTTGCGGGGGATACCGTCTGGAATCAACATGTGGAACAGGCCATCGCGACGTATCGCCCGGAGGTGATTATTCTCAATGCCGGAGACGCGCAAATCCCGGGGCTGGGCGCGATTATCATGGGGAAGGAAGATACCCTGACTGTTCATCAGGCTGCGCCGGAGGCGACGATTATCACAACCCATCTGGAAGCGGTGAATCATGCCGCGCTGAGCCGGGTTGAACTGCGTGAATTTATTGCCGACCACAATATCGACCCGTTTGTCCTGGTGCCTGAGGACGGGGAAAGCTATCAGCTATAGCTTGTCAGCTGTGCCCGAAACATAGCGGCTCGGTTGATCAGCTGGGTCTTTTTTATCGCCGACGTCCGGCTTGTAGGCGTCGGCTATACCATGCTTTGTCAAAGTTGGGCGATTGAGTTGATGGCTCCACGTTGTTCTGGTCTGTGTTGATCGCATTGCTTCTATCTTGCATTCCCCACCCAAATCCCTCCCCGATCACATTAATGATGAATTCATTATTACCGTTGGAGACGTTCCTCTCATCCTGAGGCTGTGGCGCTCTCGATTCTTGTGATGGAGAAATAACCTATTGATGATTCCAATAATAATTCAAGCACAAGGTTTACCTATGGTTACTTCTACTTCAAAAAGACCGTTTACTTTTCATCAAACGACGTTGCATCAACTTTCCAAATCAATGCTGTTGGGGGCGGGGGTGCTGCTGGTTTCCGGCATGGGGGCTTCTGCCGCGCATGCCGAGACGATTTTGCATGCCTTTAACTGGAAATATAGTGACATTACGACTGAGGCCAAAGCGATCGCGGCGGCAGGGTATAAGAAAGTGCTGATCTCCCCACCGCTGAAATCAACCGGGGAGCAGTGGTGGGCGCGTTATCAGCCGCAGGACCTCCGCCTGATTGACTCCCCGTTGGGCAATAAAGAAGACCTGCAGGCGCTGATCGCCGCCTTGAGCAATGAAGGGGTGGCGGTGTATGCCGATGTGGTACTCAATCACATGGCCAACGAGAGTTGGAAACGCAGCGATTTGAATTATCCCGGCAGTGAGTTGCTGGCGCAATACAGCCAGGATCTGGACTATGTGAATCGGCAAAAGCTGTTTGGCGATCTCAGCCTGGGGCAGTTTTCTGAAAATGATTTCCACCCGGCTGGCTGTATCTCCGACTGGAGCGATCCCGGCCACGTGCAGTACTGGCGCTTGTGCGGGGGGAGTGGTGATACCGGGCTGCCGGATCTGGATCCGAACGCCTGGGTGGTGAGCCAGCAACGCTTGTACCTGCAAGCGTTAAAAACGATGGGGATCAAAGGCTTTCGGGTCGATGCGGTCAAGCACATGAGTGATTATCAGATCAGTCAGATCTTCACCCCGGACATCACTTCCGGGATGCATGTTTTTGGCGAGGTGATCACCAGCGGCGGCAAAGGCAGCAGCGATTATCATGCGTTTCTGGAGCCGTATCTGAACAATACCAACCACGGTGCGTACGATTTCCCGCTGTTCGCTTCGATTCGCGCTGCTTTCTCCTTTGGCGGCAGCATGTCTCAGCTTCACGATCCGCAAGCCTACGGTCAGGCCCTGGCGGATGAGCGCGCGATCACCTTTACCATTACGCATGATATTCCGACCAATGACGGTTTCCGTTATCAGATCCTGGACCCGACTGACGAGCGGTTGGCTTACGCTTATATCCTGGGCAAGGATGGCGGGACGCCGCTGATCTACAGTGATGCGCTGTCTGCCGGAGAAGATAAGGATAACGGTCGCTGGAAGCATGTCTGGAGCCGTAGCGAGATGGTCAGCATGATCAGCTTCCACAATCAGATGCAGGGGAAAACGATGGAGACGCTGTATAGCGATCAGTGCCTGCTGATCTTCAAGCGTGAAAAAGACGGACTGGTGGCGATCAATAAATGCGGCGAGGCGCGCTCTTACACCATCGATACCGACAATACTGAGTTTAACTGGTATATGCCGTATCAGGATAAGCTGAGCAGTCACAGTGAAACTATCACCTCGCGCTATCACACCTTGACGGTGCCGGGACGAACCGCGCGGATGTTGGCTCTATAGCGCACACGGGCTTCATAGCGAACATTGGCTTCGCTATTCGCGCACATGGACGCGGTTGATGCAACGAACAGGGGTTAGCCGATAGGGCTAGCCCTTTTTTATTTCTCATGGCTGTTTTTCTTTGCTCAAGGCTGTTTTTATCGCTCACGACGATTGTTCTTCACTCACGGCTATTTGCTCATCACGCACGATCCTGTTGAAACGCGGCTGAGAATACCGAATGTGATGACGATGCGGTTAACCGCCTAAGCTGTTCATGGATATCAGGTTTCATTCAGAATGGCTTCACACTATTGGTATGTAATGAATGTCTGAGAGGGTTAGACATTGCTAATACATGTTTCAGGGGTATTAATTAATAGTGTTGGAAGCTGATAATAAGTGAATGATAATGAAACCTATTTTATCGATTGTACTGCCGGCAAAAAATGAAGCGGGGAATATCGGGCCGCTAATCACTGAAATTCACCAGGCTTTAAATACGCATATTGATTTTGAAATTGTGCTCACCGATGACGGCAGTGATGATGATACCGCCCAGGAAGCCATTCAGACGGCGAAACGACTCAGCTGCCAGCTGATTTTATTACGCCATCCGCAAAGCTGCGGCCAGAGTACCGCGCTTCATTCCGCCATCCGACATGCCAACGGCACCTTGATCGCCACCTTAGATGCTGACGGGCAAAATGATCCGGCTGATATTCTGGCGATGCTGGATCAAGCCAAAGGCGTTTCAGCAACGCATTTCTGCATTGCCGGGTATCGGAACAAACGCAAGGACACTCCTTGGGTTCATTTTCAGTCCAAAGTTGCCAATGCTGTCCGGCAATTTTTCCTTCGCGATGGGGTGCCGGATTCTGGTTGCGGGTTGAAGCTGTTCCCGAAAGAAACCTTTCTGTTACTGCCTTACTTTGATCACATGCACCGGTTTTTGCCGGCACTGATCCGACGGATGGACGGGGAAATCCTGATCCATCCGGTCAACCACAGGGAACGCACCGCAGGGGTGTCCAAGTATACGGTCTGGAATCGACTGTGGGTGGGCATCGTGGATCTGTTTGGTGTCATGTGGCTGCGGCGCAGAACCCGCTGGCCGCAGGTGGAAGTGGTCAACCCGGAAGAGTTGTAGATGAAAGTGGTCAAGGTTTTGGTGCTGATCGCGCTGATGATCGGGATTTATGCCGAGTCCAATAGCGACCTCTGGCAGCATATTTCGGATCAGAACTGGATCGCCGCATACATTACTGACAATGGAATGAGTGGGACCTTAATCCTGGTGCTGTTTGGGGCCTTGTTTACCGGTTGCGGCGGGCCCCGGCAGCTGATTGCGTTCACATTCGGCTTTGCGTTTGGCTGGTTTACCGGGTTCCTGTTGTGCCTGCTCAGTACGATCCTGAGCGCGATGGGCTGCTACTGGCTTGCCCACCTGATGTTAAAGTCGGCCCTGAACCGCTATTTCGGACATCGCTATCAAAGGTTTCAGCTGTTTGTGCGCAAACAGCCGTTCATCAAGGTGCTGATTGTCAGGCTCTTTCCGGTCGGCAGCAATTTGCTGACCAATCTGTTCTCGGGGGCTGCCGGGGTTCCCGTGAAGCCGTTTGTGACCGCCTCGCTGCTGGGGTATATCCCGCAAACGCTGATTTTCGCTCTGGCAGGCTCCGGGCTTGGCGGTGCGCATCAGTATCAGCTGGTCGCCAGTCTGTTTCTGGGGATGATCAGCCTGTTGCTGACCCACTATCTGTACCAGCGCTATAAGAAAAACCATTCTGCCGTCGTTTAGTGAAGGAATACGAAAATGATTCAGCGCCTCTCGGACAGACTTTTCAGTGATGATTACGACAAAGTGCTGTCAATTTTATTGGTGTTCGCCGTGGTGGTGATTCTGGCCGGGATCGGGCTGCGCTCTCCCTGGCCTGCGGATGAACCCCGTTTTGCCGAAGTTGCCAGGGAAATGGTGATGTCCGGCAACTGGTTCTTTCCCATGCGCGGGGGAGAGCTGTACCCGGATAAGCCGCCGGTGTTTATGTGGGCGATTGCCTTCTTTTACTGGCTGACCGGGAACATCAATGTGTCCTTTCTGCTGCCGAGTGCGCTGGCTTCGCTGATCACCCTGGTTTGTGTATACGACCTGGCGGCCAAGCTGTGGAGTGTGAAAGTCGCCCGGCACGCTTTTTGGCTGCTGATGCTGGTGCCGCAGTTTGTCCTGCAAGCGAAAACAGCCCAGATTGATGCCCTGGTCACCTGCTGGATCACCTTGGCCATGTACGGGTTTATCCGCCATTTCTATATCCAGGAAAGCTGGCCCTGGTTCTTTCTGAGCTGGTGTTTCATGGGGTTGGGGGTGATCACCAAAGGGGTTGGTTTCCTGCCGGTCTTTTTCCTGATCCCGGTGATGGTAGAGCGCTACTGGCAACATCGGCAGTTCGACCGGCGGGTGATCTTGAAGTCATCGGCCGGCCTGCTGTGGATGCTGGGAGTGATCGCGCTGTGGCTGATCCCGATGCTGATATTGGCTCAGCTCAGCCATAATCCTGACTTTATGGCCTATCGCGACAATATTCTGTTTAAGCAGACCGGCGAACGCTATGCCAATGCGTGGCACCACATCGAGCCCTGGTATTACTATCTGGTTAGTGTCATTCCTGTTTTCTGGTTTCCGATCCCCTTACTGCTGCTGAGCCGCAGATTGTGGCGCCATATTTTCAATCATCCCGTGCAGATCAGCCTGTTCGCTTGGGTGGCTCTGGTGGTGCTGTTTTTCAGCCTGAGCCCGGGCAAGCGCGGTGTGTATATCTTCCCCGCCTTGCCGATGCTGGCGCTGATTTGCGCTCCCTGGCTTGCCAGTTGTCCAATCCACCGCTGGATAGAGCGGGTGATTCAGGGCGTTCTGATCACGCTGAGCGCGGCGTTTTTCGTGACGGCGGTGCTGTTAATTTTTCAGGTTCCGTCGCTGATAAAGCATTTGGGGGACGATCCCAACTGGGTCGTGTTCATGCTGTTTTTCCTCGTGGTCGGGGGGATCTGGAGTACGGTGTTGTACCGGCTGCGCAACCAGTCGAGCCTGAACGTGTTCGGCGTGCTGATGGGGATCACCTGGCTGCTCTACAGCACCTGGGGCTATATGCTGCTTGAGCCGATCCGCACACCGGCGAAGCAAATTATGGACAACATCGCGGTTCGGCTCGGCGATCACGGCGAGCTGGGCCTGGTGAATTTTAAAGAGCAGTTCTTACTGTTTTCTCAGCAGCCGGTAACGCATTTCAGCTACCTGAGCCCGGCTGCGGAGCAGTATCGGAATGCCTGGCAATGGATGCAGGCCGCACCGGATCGGTACATTTTGATGCCGCAGCATCAGAACATCGAGTGTTTTGACCCGCAGAAAGCGGACACCGTCGGTTACGGGCACCGGACGTTCTGGTTGCTGTATGACATCTCCAGTGTCAAGGCAAGCTGCCAGCCGCCCAAGCAAGTCAAACAGTATCAGATGCCGTTCCACCCGCAGGATCACGAGGGAGCGTAAGCGATGAAATTATTCGTTACCGGCGCGGCCGGTTTTATTGGCAGTGCGGTCGTCAGGCGCCTGTGTCAGGAAGGCCATCAGGTCATTGGGGTCGATAATCTCAACGATTACTACGATGTCAGCCTGAAGCTGGCGCGGTTGGACGATATCCGGCACCCGAATTTTCAGTTCGAAAAAATCGCTGTTGAAAACTATCCGGCGATGACACAACTGTTTGCCCGTGAGTGCCCCGAACAGGTCATTCACCTGGCGGCACAAGCGGGGGTTCGCTACTCACTTGAAAACCCGATGGCCTACGGGGAGAGCAATCTGACCGGCTTTTTGTCCATTCTGGAATGTTGCCGGCATCACAAGGTTCAGCACTTAGTGTATGCCTCATCCAGCTCCGTCTATGGGTTCAATCAATCCGTGCCATTTTCGACCAAGGATCCGGTTGACCGCCCGGTATCCTTGTATGCCGCGACGAAAAAGTCGAATGAGTTAATGGCGCACAGTTACTCGCATCTCTACCAGCTGCCAACCACGGGGTTGCGCTTTTTTACCGTCTACGGCCCCTGGGGCAGGCCGGACATGGCGCTGTTTTCGTTCACCCAGTCGATCCTGGAACATCGCCCCATCGAGATCTATAACCATGGCAATATGCAGCGGGATTTCACCTACATTGACGATGTCGTGGAAGCGGTGACTCGCATTCAGCACCTCCCCAGCCAAGATGAGGCGTCCCCTTATCAGATCTTTAATGTTGGCCATGGCAGCCCGGTCAAACTGCTGGATATGGTCGAAGCGCTGGAGCAGGCTTTGGGCATCCAGGCGGTGAAGCATCTGCGCCCGATGCAGCCCGGGGATGTTTACCTCACCTATGCCGAGACCGAAGCGCTCTATGCGGCCATCGACTTTTCACCGGTTGTGGGTCTTGAAGAAGGCATTGCCCGCTTTGTACGTTGGTATCAGCACTATTACGCTGGCTGCACGAACGTAGGGAACAGAGGGTAAGACACGGCGCTGAATACCTGTGGTAAGGCTCGCGGTAAGAATGGTGAATTGTCCCTCGCTGGCACTGGGCTGAAGTGGGTGGATGTTGGCGTTGAGAAGCTAGCCGGACAAACAGGGATGGAAAAAGGGCTAGCCAATTCGGCTAGCCCTTTTCACAGGCATCATTGTTCAGTGATGATCGATCGGCCGCCAGCACGCTTAGAAAATACAGTGCTTTGCATAATCCTTGGCTTCATTGGCCGTCCAGTCGCCTTTCGGTTGCTGTTTCATTTCATCACACCACTCTTTGCTGCCGACTTCCGGTGAACATCCCTGCATCAGCAGCACGCCGAACAGCAGGGCGGTGGTCAGAAGAGCGTGTTGGAATTTTAAACGCATGATTGTTCCTTTCAATATGCTGCCCGGTTGAGGCAGCCGATTGATGCTATTTCAACATCTGACATAAAATAACGAGGTTAGAATTTGTTACAAACAACCTTGTCATCAAAGTGTAAAATGTGATGGTTCTCAGGAACTTTTGCCGTCAGTTCGGCCATCGCTGTTTTTACACCAGCATCGGGTTAATCGCTGCTGCGGAACCGTCGGTTTCCACGATCTCCCGTGACGCGGTCACGTTTTTGCGCGACATGCGGTCGCAGCAGGTGCCTGATTTCGGGCGGCTTCGCGAAGCCAGTCGATAAAACAGCCAATCGCCTGACCGTGCCGGTGTTGGATCAGGTAGTAACCGGCCTTGGCCGGAATCGCCTCAAACGGTGAGACCAACCTGCCGTTGTCCAAATCCTCCCGAAGCAGGGCCCCGCGGGCCATGGCGACGCCCAGTCCGGCTTCGGCTGCGGCCATCGCCATATCGGTGCGGTTAAAGTAGTGCCCTTTCTGGCTGTTGGCCTGTAGTCCCATTTTTTGAAACCAGTGGTGCCACTCATAGTCCGGCCGGGCATCGCGCCAGGGCATGGCGTCGTGCAGCAGCACCACCTGACGCCAGCAATCCGCCGCCTGCCAGTCGAACTTGTCCCGGTAAGCCGGGCTCATCACCGGGAGTAAATATTCGCTCATCAGCAAGGTGCCGCTGGTATGCGGCTGACGGCAGTAATCGATCACCAGATCGACGCTGGTGTCCTGATGGTCCACCAGCGCG
>NZ_JAZGTF010000048.1:0-26644 GCF_037389125.1 Photobacterium sp. MCCC 1A19761 | reverse complement strand
CACCGGGAGTAAATATTCGCTCATCAGCAAGGTGCCGCTGGTATGCGGCTGACGGCAGTAATCGATCACCAGATCGACGCTGGTGTCCTGATGGTCCACCAGCGCGCCTTCGGCAAAGATCTGGATGTTGATTTCCGGATATTGCTGATAGAAATCCTGAAGTCTCGGCACCAGCCATTTGTAGGCAAAGGATGGCGTCAGCTTGAGCCGGACCTCGCCTTCCGGGTCCGGCTGTTGCAGCCGGGCCAGGGTGTCGCTGATGTCGCTGAGGCTCTGGCTGACCACCTGGTAGAGTTGCTGCCCCTTGTCGGTTAAACGAATGCCGCGGGAATGGCGTTCGAATAAAGTCAGGTTTAATTGTTGCTCCAATTGGCGGATCTGCTGACTGACCGCCCCGGTGGTGATATGCAGATGCTCGGCAGCCTGCGTGAAGCTGCCGTAGCGGGCCGCGATGTTGAAGGTCGCGAGGCCGGACAGGGTCGAACCGGCGAGAGGTGAGGTGGAGGACGACATTGCTTGCCTTTAGAAAAACTAAACACTGCTGCTAAATATTATCGATTGTTATGCAAATGTAAATCGCGCATTCTCCGCTTTATTCTCAAAACGAACAGATAAGGTAAGCCGTCGATGGAAGTGATTGTTTTAGGAAGTGGTGTGGTGGGACTCACCTCCGCCTGGTATCTCGCCAAGGCCGGTCATGACGTCACTGTGGTGGATCGTCAGCCGCGCAGCGCCGAGGAAACCAGCTTTGCCAATGCCGGACAGATCTCTTACGGCTATTCGTCCCCGTGGGCGGCCCCGGGTATTCCGGTCAAAGCGATGAAATGGCTGATGCAGAAACATGCACCGCTGAAGGTCAAACCTTCCGTCTCGCCGGAACTCTATCTGTGGGCAGCGAAAATGCTGGCCAACTGCAACCCCGATAAATACCAGATCAACAAGGCCCGAATGCTGCGGATTGCTAACTACAGCCGCGAGTGTCTGCTCGATCTGCGCCGGGAGCAGCAGGGCTTGAACTACGAAGGTCGCCAGCAGGGCACGTTGCAGGTGTTCCGCACCCATGCCCAGGTGGACGCGGTGGCCAAAGATATTCAGGTGCTGGCCGAGAGCGGCACCCGGTTTGAAGAGTTGGACGTCGCCGGTTGTATCGCCGCGGAGCCCGCGCTGGCGCAGGTGAAAGACAAAATTGTCGGTGGCTTGCGCCTGCCCGATGATGAAACCGGAGATTGCTACCTGTTCTGTCAGCAACTGACCGAGCTGGCCCAACAGGCCGGGGTGCGCTTTCTGTTCGAGACTCAGGTGACGAGCCTGAATCAGCAACACGGTAAAATTACCTCGATTTCAACCTCGGCCGGTGAATTGAAAGCCGATGCCTATGTGGTGGCGTTGGGAAGTTACTCGGCCGCTTTGCTGGCTCCGTTGGGGATGTCGATCCCGGTTTATCCGGTCAAAGGCTACTCGTTAACGATGCCGATTGCAGATGCTGCCGCAGCGCCGGTGTCCACGGTGATGGATGAGACCTATAAAGTGGCCATGACCCGGTTTGATGATCGGATCCGGGTGGCAGGCACGGCCGAGCTGGCCGGTTATGATTTCAGTCTGGCGGAGAAACGCAAGGCGACCATTGCCATGGTGATCCAGGATCTGTTCCCGAACGGTGGCGATATTGCCAAGGCTGAATACTGGAGTGGCCTGCGGCCGATGACGCCGGACGGCACGCCGGTGATCGGCAAAACAACATACACCAACCTGTTCACCAACACCGGTCACGGCACCTTGGGCTGGACGATGGCTTGCGGCTCTGCCCGGTTGCTGGCAGATATTGTCAGCGGCCAGGAGACGGATATCGATCCGGCCGGGCTGGATGTATTTCGCTACGCCGGTTGATCCTTCAGCCGGGCCGACTCTCCCAATGTTCGGCCCGGCATATTGCTCGGCCCGGCGCATTGCTCGGGCCTGCGGTGAGACAGCGTCGGCGGGCACTACTGAAATCAGCAGTTTCCTTTCTTCGCTTGTCCTGGCGGACAGAATGAGCCGTGGCTGCGGTGGTCGCGGTCGTGATCATGGCTGTCTTGTTGATCTGTGGTCGCCCGGATTTTCACCCCGTCCACTTCCCCTGCCACATGGGTCAGCTGACAACCGCCCAGTAAACTGGTGATAAGCAAAAGGCTGAAGACATTACGCTTTTTCATAACAGTCGAAGATTTCGTTAAAAACAGATCCGTCAATGATAGAGCAAGGCTCGGCGCGGGATGTTAGGAAAATGTCAGAGATTACTTTCTAGCCGAAATGAATTGCTGAAGCTGTAGTAAAATTGAAGTGTAAGCAGTGTTTTATGTTGTAAAGCATCTGTCAGTGTGCAAACGCTGTCATTGTTTGTGATCCAGGCGTTCAGGTCACCGAGTTCGGGGCCTGCACGGCCTTGTCAGGAGTCCATCATGAAGCGAGTGTTTTATATCAGCGATGACCTGGACGATCTTGAATTAGTGGAATATGAGCTGGAGCTCAGTGGGATCAGCCCGCCGCAAATTCATGTGTTGACCGACAAGGATGCCGACGTTTCAAGCCATCATCATCTTCATCCGGTGAAATCGTTTATGCGAAACGATATTGTCCACTCAACTGAAATCGGTGCGGTCATTGGTGTCGTGGCCGCCGTGCTTGTTCTGCTGATTGCGTATCTGTCCGGCGCGGTGGCGGCGGTCGGCTGGCTGCCGTTTATCATGCTGGCGATCGTGATGCTTGGGTTTATCACCTGGGAAGGTGGATTGTTCGGGATCCAGGAGTTGCACTATCAGTTTCGCCGCTTTAAACAGGTGCTGAGTTCCGGTCAACATGTGTTGATGGTGGATGTCGAGCCGAACCAGGAGCTCACCCTGGCTAATGTGACGCTGGCCCATGACAAACTGAAACCGGCCGGAACCGGCAAGGCGCCGCCGCACTGGCTAATCAGCCTGCAAAATCAATGGGCGAAAATGAAACGCACCATGCCTTAAACATGGCCTTTAACATGCCCTCAACTTCCCCGAGTTCAGCAGCCCCGTGATGGGGCTGCGACCCGTCGGATGAATTGAATGCCTCACGGATATGAGCCGTTATTCACAGTCCAAGCCGTTCTTCACAGATGCAAATCGTTCTTCACCGATCCAGGTTGCTCCGCTTTGATACACATGGGGCAGACGGTACTCAATGGCCACCTGTGGACGGCATAAACGGTGCGTCATGGAAGAACAGTTCCCGCAGCTGGAAAATATAATCGGCTTCACTGACCATCAGCGCGACCAGCACCAGCAGGACCAGCGGCGGCAGGAAAATGGTGTACACCAGTGCCAGTCGTTCCCACCGCATATGCATGAAAACGCTCACAATCAGTCCGGCTTTGAGGAACATGAAGATCAGAATCAGGCTCCAGCGCAGCAGGCCTGCCAGGTGGAAGTAGTCCACCAGGTATGACAGGGTACTGAGGAGGAACAACAGGCCCCAGATTTTGAAATACAGGCTGATCGGATGCTGTTGTTTGTGCTCGACTGAATCGGAATGTGACGGGTTCATAGGGCCTCCTACCACAAGTAGAAAAAGGCAAAGATAAAGACCCACACCAGGTCCACGAAGTGCCAGTAAAGCCCGGCGATTTCGACAATTTCGTAATTGCCGCGGCGTTCATAGTCACCGCGCCAGACTTTCGCGGCGACAATCAGCAGGTAAATCACGCCCACCGTGACATGCAGGCCGTGAAAGCCGGTAATCATAAAAAAGCTGGCGCCGAACTGGGCTGCACCGGCTTCATTCCCCCAGGGCCGGACACCTTCGGCGATCAGTTTGCTCCACTCAAAGGCCTGCATGCCAACAAAACTGGCGCCGAACAGGGCGGTGATCACCATCAGCAGGGCCGCCTGGTTGCGCTTGCGCCGGTAACCGGCATTGACCGCCATTGCCATGGTGCCGCTGCTGCTGATCAGGATGAAGGTCATGATCGCGATCAGGATCAGCGGGATACTCTGTCCGCCGATGGTCAGGGCGAAGACCTCACTGGGATTCGGCCAGGGGGTGGTGGTGGTGATCCGCACCGACATATAGCCGGTCAGAAAGCAGCCGAAGATAAAAATATCACTGAGCAGGAACAGCCACATCATGGCCTTGAAGGGCGAAATCGGATAGACCGCCCGGTCGGCTGAGAAGTCGTTGACGATGCTTGCCCATTGTCCGGTTTGGGTGGTGCTTTCCCCGCGACGGGGCGAAGAAGAGTTCATGGTGGTGTACCTCTTATGTCAGCCGGAACAGACCCAGTAAAAATAACCAGATCAGCAACAAGAAGTGCCAGTAACGGGCACATAAGCGCAGCGACGGGTAGAGTGCGTCGCCGTGACGGGTACCGGCGTGATAGATCACCCAGCCGAGGGCAACAAGCCCGCCCAGCACATGCACGCCGTGCAGCCCGGTGAGCAGGTAGAAAAAACTGTTGGCCGGGTTTTGCCCGACCCGGATGTTCAGGGCGAGCAGCTGCTGCCAGACCCAGAGTTGGGCCAGCACGAATCCCAGCGTCAGGCTGACCGCCAGTTGCAGCAGCGAACGGCAGGCTTGCAGTGACGGCAGCAGTGCGGCTTTGCGGCAGCACAGGTGCAGCGTAACGCAGCTCAGCACCAGCAATAGGGTACTGACGCCGAGTTGCCACGGCTCGCTCATCGGTTGCCAGTCGTTGAGGTTCATCCGGATCCGGTAGGCGACGGTGAACAGGAAAAACATCACGGTGATCACCGCCATCAGCAGCCATACCCCGGCGGAAGCGGGTGCCCGCTGGATGGGCGGGGTAAAGGCCCGATCGCCGTCCGGGCTCAGGGTAGGAATCGCCCGGTCGGGGACGGTGCGGGGCTCAGACTTCATCGCGGCCGCTCCTTAAATCAGTTTGGGACATTGGCCCGGGGTCCGGTGCTGCCCCGGTGTTGTCGGCTTCGGTATCCGGTTGCGGAGCATCCGGCGGGGTGGTTTGCGGAATGTAATCTTCTGCGTGTCCCGGCACGCTGAAATCGTATGCCCAGCGATATACCACCGGCAGGTGCTCGCCCCAGTTGCCGTGTTTCGGCGGTGTGTCCGGTGTCAGCCATTCCAGCGATGTTGCCCGCCATGGGTTGGCCGAGGCTTTCTGGCCGTGCCTGAGGCTCCAGGCCAGATTGAACAGGAACATCAGCTGCGCGGCACCGACAATCAGCGCGGCGATGGTGATCAAGGCATTGAGGGTCTGGGCCGATTCGGGAATAAAGCTGTAGTTTTCATAGGCGTAGTAGCGCCGTGGCATGCCCAGAATCCCCAGATAGTGCATCGGGAAGTAAATCGCATAGGTGCCGAGGAAGGTGACCCAGAAGTGGATATGGCCCATCGCCGAGTTCAGCATCCGGCCGGTGATCTTCGGATACCAGTGATAAATTCCACCGAAAATCACCAGGATCGGCGACACGCCCATCACCATATGAAAGTGAGCAATCACAAAATAGGTGTCGGAGAGCGGAATATCGACCACCACGTTGCCGAGGAACAGCCCGGTCAGGCCGCCGATGATAAAGGTGCTGATAAAGGCGATGGCAAACAACATCGGCAGGCTGAGGTGGATATCACCGCGCCACAGGGTGAACAGCCAATTGTAGACCTTAATGGCTGTCGGGACGGCAATGATCAGGGTGGTGGTGGCAAAGAAGAAGCCGAAATACGGATTCATGCCGCTGACGTACATATGGTGCGCCCAGACGATAAAGCTCAGGGCGGCGATGCCGACAATGGCCCAGACCATCATCTTGTAGCCGAAGATGTTCTTGCGGGCATGGATGCTGATCAGATCCGACACAATGCCGAAGGCGGGCAGGGCGACGATATACACTTCCGGGTGGCCGAAGAACCAGAACAGGTGCTGGAACAGGATCGGGCTGCCCCCGCCGTAATCGGCCTGCTGACCCATCGACATGATCGCCGGCATGAAAAAGCTCGAACCCAGCAGCTTGTCAAACAGCATCATGACCGCGCTGACCAGCAGGGCCGGGAATGCCAGCAGGGCCATAATCGAGGCGGTGAAGATCCCCCATACCGTCAGCGGCATTCGCAGCAGGGTCATCCCTTCGGCGCGGGCCTGCAACACGGTGGTGACATAATTGAGGCCCCCCATGGTGGCGGCGACAATAAATACCGCCAGTGAGATCAGCATTAGCACGATCCCCCAGTCGGTGCCGGGGGTGCCGGGCAGAATGGCCTGCGGCGGGTATAGGGTCCAGCCGGCACCGGTCGGGCCGCCGCTGACAAAAAAACTCGCGACCAGGATCAGTGAGGCCAGCAGATAAAACCAGTAGCTGAGCATGTTGAGGAAAGGAAACACCATATCCCGCGCGCCGACCATCAGCGGGATCAGGTAGTTGCCGAACCCGCCGAGAAACAGGGCGGTGAGCAGATACACCACCATGATCATCCCGTGCAGGGTCAGGGACTGGTAGTAGGTTTCCGGGTCAATGAACTCAAACACGCCGGGAAAGCCAAGTTGCAGCCGCATCAGCCAGGAGAGCACCAGAGCAATCAGACCCATGGCGATGGCGGTGAGTGAGTACTGAATCGCAATCACCTTGTGATCCTGGCTCCAGATATATTTGGTCCAGAATGACCGGGGATGGTCGCCGTGCTGCGACCCTGCATAACCTGACATCGTCTCTCCCTTCTCTTTTTTGTTAGTCAGCCCTTACTTTATGTATCTGTACCGGCTTTACGGGGCTGAGACTGCTTTGATGTACGCGATCAGCGCGGCGACCTCCTGCTCGCTGAACTGGTAGACCGGCATAATGGCCGGATAGCCTTTGACGACTTCGACATTGGCATTGAGGATGGCGCGGCGCAGGTAGGCATCATCCACCTGGATCTGAGTGTCATCGGAGAGGGTTTCGGTTTTACCGTATAACCCGAGCCAAGTCGGGCCGACCCCGGGCTTGCCATCGATACTGTGACAAGCGATGCAGCCATTGACTTGTGACAGGGTTTTGCCGAGGCTGACCAAATCTGTGGTCTCCCCGGCTTCCGGCGGGCGCTGGGTATCGGCAAAGGTCGGCTGGACGGCCAGCCAGGCACCGAAGGCGGCATCATCTTCGACCACCACCCGGCCGCGCATGTTGAAATGGCCAACACCGCACAGTTCGGCGCACAGAATGTCGAACGTGCCGCGGCGGGTCGGGGTGAGCCAGAAATGGCTGACGGTGCCCGGTACTAAATCCATCTTGGCGCGAAACTGCGGGACGTTGAAATCGTGTAGCACGTCTTTCGAGCGCAGCAGAACTTTGTAGGGGGTGAACAGCGGCAGGTGTAGTTCAGGACTGAGGATCACCTTGTCATCGGCAGCGGCCGGATCGTCCGGGTCCAGGCCGAGCGGGTTGGTCGGGCTGACAAAACGGATATCGCTTTGGCCCAGTTGCTCGTCCTGACCCGGGAAGCGAAAGCTCCACTTCCATTGCTCCCCGACCACTTCGACGAATTTGGCATCTTCCGGAACGCTGACAAACTTACCGTACACCACCAGGCCCGGGGCCAGCAGCGCGGCAATGCCAATTGCGGTGAGGCCGAACAGCCAGCTTTCGAGTTTCTTGCTTTCCGGCTGGTAGTGGGATTTGCGTCCCGGCTGGTGGCGATAGCGGATCACCAGCCAGGCAATCAGCAAATTAATCCCGATGAAAAATGCCCCGGTGATCACGATGGTCAGGGTGAAGGCATCGTCAATTTCACCCCAGTTTGAAGCCGCCGGTGTCAGCCACCACGGACTGTAGAAGTGAAAAAGGACCGAGACAATCACAATGAGAATCAAGGCAATGGCAATAGCCATAAGCGCAACACCTTCGCGTCGTTGCGTCCCTGATAAATCCCGAAGTCAAATTGTTCCCGCAGGGAATCCCGAAAGGCGGTCGGCACCCAGGCCCCTGTGCAAATGACCTGCGTTGTCGCCGCAATGTTTGCTGAATCAATGTTTGTTGAATCAATGCTTGCTCAATCGAGCTTGAATTGTTCTGTCTGAATCATAACTGAGCTTAGCGGAGGAATACCCGGCACGCGAGTTATGCGGTTGTTTTCTGTTCTGTTGTCTGAGTTTTGAGGATCGTGGCACGTTTGTTTGATGCAGGCTCACGTTTGTTTGATTCGGGATCAGCCGGTCCGGTATTTCCGATTGCAACATGAGTGCTTCTGGGTGCATAGTCTGAGAAAGTATACCTTTCAGGCCCCAATTCCGGGGATCGAAAGACCTATACTGTGCCTGATAGTTTGGTGTCTGATAGTTATATGTCTGATCGTTGTTCACGAGGAGTACGTTTTGGCTGGCGCGAGTTTGTTAACCTTGCTAGATGATATTGCCACGGTGCTGGATGATGTGGCGGTGATGAGTAAAGTCGCCGCACGCAAGACCGCGGGGGTGCTCGGGGATGATTTGGCGCTCAATGCCCAGCAGGTCGCAGGAGTTCGGGCTGAGCGGGAGATCCCGGTGGTGTGGGCGGTGGCCAAAGGGTCGCTGCGTAATAAGTGCATTCTGGTCCCGGCAGCGTTGTTGATCAGTGCGATCGCGCCCTGGCTGATCACGCCTTTGCTGTTGCTCGGGGGGCTTTACCTGTGCTTTGAAGGGGCGGAGAAAATTGCCGAAAAGTGGCTGCACTCTCCCCGGCCTGAGGAAAATGCCCTGCTGGATGAGCTGGCTCAGGCGGAGCAGCCGGAGGACATCGTGGCCTTTGAGCAGCAGAAAATCCGGGGGGCGATCCGCACTGACTTTATTCTGTCGGCCGAGATCATCGTGATTGCGTTGGGAACGGTGCAGGAAGCCAGCTTTTCGACCCAGGTGCTGGTGGTCAGTGTGATTGCCTTGCTGATGACCATCGGCGTTTATGGGCTGGTGGCGGCGATTGTGAAGCTTGATGATTTGGGACTCTGGTTGGTTAAAGGCAGCCAGGGGCGTTCGGTACGCCATGTAGTGGGCCGCGGCCTGATCAATGCCGCCCCGTACCTGATGAAAGTGCTGGCCGTCGTCGGCACCGCGGCGATGTTCCTGGTCGGTGGCGGGATCATTATGCACAGCATTCCGCATGCTCATGTTTGGGTCGAGCACCTCGCCGAACAACTTGTCACGTTGCCGGGGGCTGGCTGGCTCCTGCCGGCACTGATGAATGCCGGGGCAGGTTTGCTCGCCGGTGCCCTGGTTTTGGCCGGGGTCTCGATGGGCAAACGGCTTGCCAGCTAGCTCGGGATCGCTTTGGTGTCTTGTTGAACAACTGATCCGCGCAGGCAAGTTGCAGACGGCAGAAGCTGGTATTGTGGCAGCCAATGCGATTAAGATAGCAGTTTATATCGTTGATCTCAGAGAAAACAGACATGAATAAACTTCTGCTGACAGCCGCCCTGGCCTCGATGCTGTGGGTGTCGGGGGCGAACGCGACGGAGGCGCAAGCCGGGCAGGCATCTCCAGCGAAAGCGCTTGCAGAAACAACGGCGCCGGTGGTGTTTCAGGAGATCCCGGAGTTGATGGCTCAATTTGAATCAGCGCCGGTCTATCGCAAAAAAGCGCTGACGCTGGGCCGTTTGCCACAGCGTCGCGAGCTGGATCGGGTGCTGCCGACCTTCGTTGCCGATGAGAACGGCAAACCGGTGCTGGAAACGGAAAACACGGTGACCAATGTGGTGGTCATTGCCCGTCATCCCGTGCCGGTCAGCGGGGCGGTCTACAACGAGTGGCTGGTCCCGATGGAAACCTGGATCGAGATCTACGGTGCCCTGCCTCAGAGTGCGGAGTTCGAACCGTTTCAACGGGTGAAAACGATCAAGGCGATCCCGGTGACGGACGAAGTGCTGCTGCTCTTGGGGAGCCGGGATGGTGAGGCAGCCCAGATCGCCGTGGACTGGAACGAGCAGGGCATGACCGTTTACAAAGGCGGTTACCTGACGGATGGCGGCTACGGGATTGCCCCGCACGAGATGGCACAATTCTACGAGCGGGTAGAAGAGTGATCCGGATGGATTGATGTGGCAGTTCTACGACGCCAACTGATATAAAAACCCCGGGCCGGTTGGTCCGGGGTTTTTTGTGCTTGCCCTCGCAAAAGCACTTGTACCGGTCGGGGCTGGAGATATTTTCTGCGCCGTTATTCAGTCAGCACATCCTGGGCCTGGCTTGCCTGAATCTGCTGTTTAAACGCTTCGGCGGTCAGGGCCATGGAATACAGCACCCCCTGGCCGTAGTCACATCCTGCATTGGCCAGCAGGTTCCGCTGGCCTTCGGTTTCGATCCCTTCGGCAACCACTTCCAGGCCCAGCTTGTGAGCCATCACGATAATGGCTTCGCACACGGCCATGTCATCGGAGTCGGCACTCAGGTTACGCACGAAGGACTGGTCAATCTTGATATTGTCGACATCAAACTTCTTGATATACGAGAGCGAGGAATAACCGGTGCCGAAGTCATCCAGCGCCACCAGGATCCCGGCATCCCGGAAGGCCAGCAGCTTCTCGGTGACAGTTTGGCTGGCATCGAGCAGCAGGCCTTCGGTGATCTCAATGGTGATGGCCCGGCCGGGCAACCCGAGCGCATGGAGATGTGCAATCCAGCTATGGATATCATTCCCTTGCTCACGAAACTGGAGCGGGGACTTATTGATACTGATCTGGAACTCCGGATGGAAATCACGGCGCCAGATGGCGACCTGCTGTGCCGCTTGGCGGAATACCCAGTCCCCCAGTTCAACGATCATCCCGGTTTCCTCGGCAATCGGAATAAACTCAGCCGGGCCGATATAGCCGAGCTCCGGATGCTTCCAGCGCAGCAGTGCCTCGGCTTTGATGATTTCCCCGGTCCGTAAATTGACGATCGGTTGGTAGTGTAGTTCCAGCTGGTCGCTGCCGAGCGCCTGACGCAATTCATTGCCCAGCCGACGGCGGTATAAAGCTTCTTCCTGCATCGAGGCGGTAAAGTAACGATAGCTGTTGCGGCCTTGCCCTTTGGCAGCGTACATCGCCTGATCGGCGTTTTTCAGCAGGGTGTCGGCGTCGGTGCCGTCTTCCGGGAACAATGTGATGCCGATACTGGGCGAAATGTAGATGGTTTCCACATCAATGTGGAAAGGCTTGGCAAACTGGGCCAGGATGCGCTGGGACACATGCTCGGCGCCGCGGGCATGCTTTTGCCCGCTCAGGATCACGGTAAACTCGTCGCCGCCGAGCCGCGAGACAGTATCGGTTTCCTTCACGCAGTGTTGCAGTCGCTTGGCAACGGCCTTGAGCAGCTCGTCGCCGACATGGTGGCCAAGGGTGTCGTTGACCTCCTTGAAATGATCCAGGTCGAGGAACAGCAGGGCCAGTTGCTCGCCGTGGTGGTGCGCTTTGCGTTGCTCCTGCTCTAACTGGCTCAGGAACATATGGCGGTTCGGCAAGCCGGTCAGGGCATCGAAGTTAGCCTGACTCCAGATGATCTGATCTGACTTTTTCTTCTCGGTAATATCAGAAAATTGCGCCACCCGACGCTGGACCGAGCCGTCTGGGTTGTAGATGGAGTTGATGCTCAGCCAGGCGGTATAGGTGGTGCCGTTCTTGCGGCACTGGTCAATTTCGCCTTGCCAGCAGCCGGTCGAATACAGGGTATCGACCAGATGGTCGAAAATGTCGCGGTCCTGATGACGGGAAACCAGGATCTTCGGGCTCTTGCCTTTCACTTCATCGGGCTGATAACCGGTCATCGCGGTAAACGCCGGGTTGGTATCGATGATCTGACCGTGGCTGTTGGTCACCACCATGGCTTCATGGCAGTTCTGGTACACCATCGAGGCCAGCTGCATCGATGCTTCCGCCTCCTTGCGCTGGGTGATGTCGGTTTGGGTTCCGCACATGCGCAGGGGGCTGCCGTCCTCGCTGAAGTTGACGACTTTGGCGCAGTCGAGGATCCACTTGTAATGCCCGCGCTTGGTTAGGACCCGGTACTCGATTTTATGCTGCGGGGTACGGCCTTCCAGATGGTCGGTCAGGGACTGGCGCACCAGCGGGCGATCGTCGGGGTGGATCCGGTCAAACCAGAACTGGCTGTCACGGTTCATCTCTTCGGGGGCCGCTTCCAGGATTTCCGCCCAGCGTTCGTTGCTCTGAATAGCATTGGTTTGAATATTCCAGTCCCAGTAACCCAGATCACTCCCGGTCAGTACCGAGGCCAACTGCTCTTTCTTTGCCCGCAGCTGTGCTTCCGCCTCTTTGCTTTCGGTGGTATCGATGATCCCCGCAATGAAGAACTGGATATCATCCCCGACTCGGTAGCAGGCGATGGTCATATGGGCATACAGCAGTTCGCCGTTTTTGCGGATAAAACGCTTGTCCATGCTGTAACCCTGAATTTGGTCTTCGAGCATGGCTTGGTACTGCGCCAGGTCCGCTTCCAGATCGTCCGGGTGGGTGATATCGACCCAGCTCTGTAACAGCAGTTCTTTCTCGCTGTAGCCCAGCATGTCGCACAGGCGTGGGTTGACCCGCAGCCAGTGTTTGTCCGGGTGGGTGATGGCGATCCCGATATTGCCTAAATCGAATTGGGAGCGGAACAGGAACTCGTTCTCGCGCAGGGCCTCCGCCGTTTCATCCCGTTGGAGCCGCCGGGTAAACAGCATGCCCAGCGCTACGGTGATCACCGGGTAAATCAGCAGGACCGGAAACGTGATACTGGCCAGCACCTGACGGGCGACTTCCCAGGGCAGGGTCAGCATCAGGCCGAGCATCGCTAAGTGAACGACGACTCCGAACAAGTACAGCTCCCGCACCGTGAGCTCGCTTAACGGCCGTCGCCGTAGGTAGTGCCAGGCGATGCCGAGGCAACCGGAAGCCCAAATCACGGAGATCCCGGTCAGCGCCGCCGTACCGCCTTGCAGGTAGCGCAGGCTTCCGGTGATCAGCATGGCAATCGTGGCCGGAATCGCCCCGAAAAACAGCCCGGAAATGCTCAGGAGCACCGAGCGGGTATCGAAAATGATCCCCGGTGTATACTCCCAGGGCGTCAGCATGATCACCATGCCGATGGCCCCCAGGGCCAGGCCGGTAAACAACTGTCGGACAGGATTGAGGGAAGGATGGCCACGCCCGGCTGCAATATCGTAGATAATGATCATGGCCAGCAGCAGGGCAGCGTTGTAGACCAGATCAAGAATGTTGGCGTGATTCATGCCAATAGGAGTCTCTTTTTACTCAGAATAAGTATATCTGCACGGTGAGTGCATGCTTATGTCTAATATAACAACTAAGTATCATGGTGCATATATTGGGCGAGGGTGTTGGCTCAAAAGTGTGAGTTGGTAATTGACGTGCCGCTCGTTGATAGGTTGCTCTGGATTTCAGGGCAGTGCGGGATGCATTGGTAGGGAAGTGAGCTGCCGGCCCACCACTCCGGGGCTAGCGCAGAGCAAAAAAAAACCGGGCTGTTCAGCCCGGTTTGCAGTGAGTGATCTTTGGAATCAGCCGGATTACGCCAGTGCTTCCATTTGACCTTTGATGATTTCGGAGTGCGTTCCGAAGACTGCCTGGAAGTTATCGCCTTTGGCGAAGACACCGGCTGCACCCAGCTCTTTCAGACGCTCGGAGTTCACTTTTGAGCCATCGTGAACGGTGACACGCAGACGAGTGATACACGCTTCCAGATCTTTGATGTTGGCTTTGCCACCGAAGGCTTCGGTGATGTCTTTCGCCAGGCCGTCAGAAGTGGTGTTCACGTCAGCCGTTGCTTCTTTTTCGTCCTCACGACCCACTGTTTTCAGGTTCAGGGCTTTAATCAGCGCGGTGAAGACCAGGAAGTAAATCGCCGCGTAAACCAGACCGATGACCGGAAGCAGCCAGCCGTTGGTGGAGTGACCGAACAGCAGGGTGAAGTCAAACAGACCGTGGCTGAAAGTTGTGCCGTGTTTGATGCCCAGCAGAATCATTACCACAAATGCAGAGCCGGCCAGCAGTGCGTGTGCAACATACAGAATCGGTGCAACGAACATGAACGCGAATTCGATTGGTTCGGTGATACCGGTCAGGAATGAAGTCAGTGCCGCAGAGCCCAGGATTGAAGCAACTTTCAGTTTGTTCTCAGGTTTGGCAGTGACATACATCGCCAGACATGCTGCAGGCAGACCGAACATTTTGAACATGTAGCCGCCAGCCAGGTTACCGGCCGTTGGGTCACCCGCCAGGTAGCGAGGGATTTCACCGCGAACCACTTCACCGGCAGCTGTCGTGAACTCACCGACTTCGTAGAAGAATGGTGCGTTCCAGATGTGGTGCAGGCCGAATGGGATCAGCGAACGCTCAACAAGACCGTAGATACCGAATGCAACTTCCGGAGACTGGTATGCCGCCCACTCAGAGAAGGACTGAATACCGGCACCGATTGGCTGCCAGACAATCGCCAGGATCGCTGCCACCACACAGGCTGCCAGGGACGTGACAATCGGGACGAAGCGTTTACCGCCGAAGAAGCCCAGGTAAGTCGGTAGCTGGATAGAATGGTATTTATTAAACAGCTGTGCAGCAACCAGACCCATAATCACACCGCCGAATACACCGGTATCGGTGCCTTCAGCAACCACACCCAGAACGCGGGTCATGGTCAGATAACCCAGTGCGGCAGCCAAGGCAGCAACACCGTCGTTCTTAGTAAAGCCCAGAGCAACACCGATGGCGAACAACAAGGCCATGTTGGCAAATACACCCAGACCGGCTTCGGTCATCACCTGTGCCACCACATCAGGCAGGAATTTTGCCACTTCAGCGTTACCGCCAATACCCAACAGGATACCTGCCGCCGGCATACAGGCGACTGGCAGCATGAGGCTGCGCCCCATTTTTTGCATCGTACTAAACACGTTCATTTGAACCCCCATTCATGATGAACATTAGATTGAGATATGTTGTGGACGTGAAAATCAAGCCGCACGGAACCTGCCTGCCAGAATAATATTCAGACCGGAACATGAGGTGGATATCTATTTCATCGCCATTCGAATTGCTTGGTTGAATAGCGAATCAAAATAAAATGATGATCACGTCGTATTAAATTTCGAATACTTTTAAAATCGTTATTTGTCGTTGATTGGAATTATATTATTCAGCTCTCCAATTCACGGTATTCATCATAAGTCAGATTCATGATTATTTACGCGTGATGCGTCACACTGGACGTAACATAGTGTAACTTATAGTTTCTTTAGGTAACGAAATAACGAGCCACTGTTAGCCTTCTGTAACGTCATCAGGCTTTGCTACAGTGATGAACTTCACATTTTTTGTGGTGTCGTGATTTTATTAGTTATATTTCAATGGCTTGTATTCTTGTGAGGGATGATAACTTTGTTACGTTCAGCGTGTAACGTTACATTGAACACCCTTGCCGCCGGAGGATTTTTGAGCCCCGAATAAAAACGGGTAAAGTATGGCTGTAATATATGACGAGATCATAACACGGTGCTGCTGCTCATTATTTTTATCGCGTGTATTTGAAATGTTAAATGATATCGGATGCGCTGTAAAATTAGTTTAATATAATTATCAGTAGCGTCATATGATTTCCTCAGTCTCTCTAAAATCATAATATCGACAATCGTTATTTTTTCAGACAGGAATAAAACCACGACAACCACTGCAATTCAATTGATGTCATTGGCTTCGGAACACCATTCAACGATGCCCAGCAACCGGCCGAGCCGGTGCAAAGGCTTCGATTCACGTAGCAGGCGTACGGAAATGCGGAAATGAAGGTTATTCGGGAGATGCGGTTGCATTATCGCGGTGCCGACGCGCTATTCTTGTGCAGAGTGCAGAGTGCAGAGTGCAGAGTGCAGAGTGCAGAGTGCAGAGTGCAATGAACGGTGACGCAAGAGGGGGAAAGTAAGAAGGAAGAACATCATCCGCCTGTTTGGCAGGCGGATGAGGGGAACAAAGCGAAGTTTTGCTTATTCGGCAGGCAGTTCAGCGTTGTGATAAACGTTCTGGACGTCGTCACAATCGTTCAGCGCATCAAGGAATTTCTCGAATGCCGCGACATCATCACCTTCAATCGGGGTCATGGTTTGCGGAACGAAAGAAATCTCTTCAACGTCCAGTTTTACATCCGGCATGGTGGCAGCCAGCGCGTTTTTCACTTTGAAGAATTCAGTGTGCGGGGCAAAGACGGTAATCACGCCTTCTTCGCACTCGATGTCAGCAACATCGACATCTTCCATCATCAGGTTTTCCAGCACGGCTTCTTCATCGTCACCGGCAAACTGGAATACAGCCTGGTGCTCGAACATGTGGCCAACGGCACCCGGCGCACCGATTTTCGCATTGTTTTTCACGAATGCCTGGCGCACGTCCATATAGGTACGGTTATTGTTATCGGTCAGACAGTCCACGATCACCATGGTGTTCCCCGGGCCGAACCCTTCGTAACGCGCAGTTGCAAAGTCTTCACCGCCGCCGCCTTTCGCCTTGTCGATCGCTTTATCGATCACGTGGCCAGGAACCTGATCTTTTTTCGCTTTTTCCATCAGGCGGCGTAATGACAGGTTGCTGTCAGGGTCAATACCACCATTCTTGGCACAGACGTAAATCTCTTTACCGTACTTTGAATAGACTTTGATCTTGGCGCCCTGGGTTTTTGCCATTGACATTTTACGGACTTCAAAACTGCGTCCCATAGGAATCACTCTCTTCTTGATATTTGGGATTTTGTTGAAAGCCGATATTACCAGTTTGTCGGTAAAGATGGCTAGCAGGTTTTCGTTGAGAGGTGGCAGCGGGGATGGAAGCCGGCAGATTCAGGCCTTCAAGTACATCCGATAGGAGATCCATCCCGAGTATATTCACCTTTGGTATATGCCAAATCTTCTGCGCTGGGATTCAATACTTACTGTGATCTTGCTCCCAATGTGATCGGTATTGCAGATATATCAATCAATAACCATTCAAATCAAAAATGAATTGCCTGTGAAAGTTGATGAACTAACATTGTATGCATAGTTGTGCTTGGTTGTCGGTGTTTGCAAGCAAGGCATGCCAAAGCATCGACCCCCGTCACGTCGTGGTGCTGTTTGATTTGTTGTGCTTTTTATGGGGGCCCACGGCACAGACTGGCTCACGGACGTCAACTTGATGTGGTTTCAGACTGGTAAGTCTGCGCTTCGTGTAATGCCGTGTAATACAACGACGCCGCCAGAAATGATAGAAACTCCGCTAAGCAATGAAAAGGTCAATAAGTTGGGATTGAACGGTGTCAGGTTTGGAGATGGCCTGTCTGTTTCAAACGAAAACCCAAACCTGAAGGATGAAGTGCAATGGAACGTGATGTGCCTGAAACAAAACAACAACGGAGTCTCCGCGGGAGTCTGGCGTTGCGTCCAATCCGAAAATCCGACCAGCGCTTTTTACGCGACTTGTATTGTACTTCCAGAGACTACGAGATGAGCCAGGTTGATTTGTCAGAGAGTCAGAAAAAGGCTTTTCTGCGTCAGCAGTTTGCGCTTCAGACAAAACATTACGACAAAGTTTATCGTGAGGCTGAACTGCAGATCATCATGAAAGACGGGCAGCCGATAGGCAGGCTTTACGCAGATTACAACGCTCAAGCGAACCAGTTTCATCTTATCGATATCACTTTGCTTAGGGAGTACCGCGGGCTTGGCATCGGTCGTTATTTAATTGAAGGATTAAAAGCCAGAGCAGCCTCGGCAAATGCCTCCTTGTCCCTATACGTGCATTCTTTCAATCCCGCACTCAAATTTTATCAGGGGCTTGGTTTCGTGCAACGACGCAACGAACACGGACAGCTTTATTTACAATGGCTTAATCCATAAATTTGCTCGAGCTGTGCATTTTTATTCTGTGAAAACTTTGGTAAAGAAGCTGCCTGCTCGAAAGTTGGCGGCATCAATGAAGACAAAGGTAGCTATGACTCAAAAACATGATCACTTCGAACATACCCATGCGCCAGTGCTGGATAGAGAAGAAGATTTGCTGGCAGGTTCATTGCGTGCCGGTATGCTCAACCAGTTGTTAAGAGAACAATTGGCGCCAGCCCAGGTGAAGACTGAATCGATGGCTGTGGGTGAGTCGAAAACCACGACACAGGCGATGACTTTGCGGTCTGCCACCGTCAATGCGGTCGATGAAATTCTGAACGCAGCGAGCTTTGATCGAACATTGCTGCACGACAAACTCAGCCAACTGTTTCATCAGCAAAAAGCGGTGTACGAAGATACCGACATTGAGCCGGCCTTGCGTAAACGCCAGTACATTACTCATTGCGGCCTGGTGATGTCGCCGGATAACTGTATTACCACACAGTTAGATGATTTACGGGTACGTGCCTTTGTCCGAGCCGTTGACCAGGCAATCACGGCCATGGCGGGTGAAAAAGACGGGCCTGTGCATGTGGTCTACCCGGCCTGCGGACCTTTTGCCCCCTTGTTGATGCCACTGTTGGGATATTACGCGGACCGCCGCCTGTTCAGCCCACAACAGCTGAAAGTCACCTTGATCGACATGCAGCCGGGAGCGTTTGCAACGCTCGAGGCGCTGGCCGAGCAGATGGGGGTGAAGGGCTATATCCGTCAGAACTTATGCATCGATGCGTTGCGTTACGACCCCGGTGAGTTGCCCGTGGATATCGTCGTGCTGGAAGCCATGCAGCATGGCTTCAGCCGTGAAGGGCAGCTCTCCATTGCGCGCCATTTTGCGCAGTTGTTATCACCTGAAGGCGTGATGCTGCCCCAGCAGATCCGTATCACCGCAGCGTTGAATAATCCCAACCGTGAATATATTGCGCAGTGGCAGGATGCCAAATGGGTCTCCAAAGAAGACAGCTCGCCGCAGGTGATGGCTGAACGCACGGAGCTTGGCGAAGTCGCCTGCATCAATCGTCACAGTCTGCGCAATTGTGTCGAACGCGTGTTGGATAAACACACGACGCTGCTTGAATTCGGCAAGGTTCAGATCCCACCGTTGCCAGAAGATTTGCCGGAGCAGGTGTTGTTGATGTGCACTGAAATTCAAGTCTACGGAGATGAGTGGGTGCGGGAATATGATTCCGGCATTACCCATCCGTTGCCGGACCAGCAAGTGTGCGTCAATTTTACGCCACGTGAGGCGCGCCCCGGCGATCTGTTGGTTAAAAGCGGCGATACCCTGCAATTTTTCTATCGTCTGAACGGCTTGCCTGGCTTTCTGGCCACTTTGGCACCGGAGGTGTCGTGATGAGCAGTATGCCTTTGAACGTTGCTTTGTTTATTGCTCAACCGGCCGCCATGCCCTGCCTCAATGCGTTGTTGCAGCAAGGACGCTTGGCCGGGGTGGTATTGCCGCCGGAGCAGGATAGGTTCTTGCAGCAGCTGGAGCAGGGCCTCAATCATCAGCAAGTGCCGTGCGTGCGCCTGAGTTACGGGGACGAGCAACAGGTTGTCGAAACACTGCAGGCATGGGAAAGCGACCTGATTGTGTCATTTGGTTTCAGTGGCGACGTGCCTGTGCCATTCCTGGAAGCGACGACCTTGGGTTACTACAACCTGTTGTTCGCAGACCCCGCGCAATACCGTGGCATATTGCCGCTGTACTGGCAGATCCGTGACGGTGCAATCCAGGGCCAAGTCGTGCTGCAAAAAGTAGCGCTGCAAGAGGCTGTGGCGACACACGACGGAGCGAATATAGCGGCGTTCTGCGAGTATGACATCGCTCCTCTGGATACTTACAAATTGGTGGAAAACAAAGCGGCCAACACAGCGGCACAATGTGTTTCCGATTTCGTTCAACACGTGGTCAGCGGCAAGGTGATTGAGTCACTGCCAAGTCATGGTGAAGGCAGAGGCTGCGCCATGCCTGATGAGCAGGCGCTGACTGTGAACTTTACTGCTATGGGTGCCAGGCAAATAGTCGACATGGCCAGGGCCGGTAATCCGGTATTCAACGGTTGTGTGATTCGGTTGGGCCAGACCCCGCTGAGCTTGTTGCAGGCCACAGTGGTTAACTACCCGACCTATGGGGTGCCTCCCGGGACGATTTGTCATAGCGGGGAGCCGGACGGGGTGATTGTGGCGACGGTAGACGGCGCGGTGCGACTGGATGTGATTGCCAACATGGACGGAATCTTCAGCGCCGGCGCCTTTGCAGAACGGTTTCAAATTAGCGCAGGGATGGCTTTTTCGTGACTACCTGCAATGTGCTAACCGCGGCGGGAGTGTCGCGTCAATAGGGGAATATCAAGATGGCAGAACCATTTATCGGCCAGGTTGACCTGTTTGGGTTTAACTTTGTGCCGGAACACTGGGGGCAGTGTGACGGCAGCATGATTCCGATCGACGACAACCAAGCGCTTTACGCCTTACTGGGTACGGCATACGGTGGCGATGGCCGCAGTACTTTTGCCTTGCCCGATCTCAGAGGGAAGGTGGCGGTCGGCTGGGGTCAGTACCCCGGTAGCCGGTTTGACTGGGATATGGGTGATCAGAGGGGATCTGAAACTCAGACCCTAACGACGCAACAGTTACCTAAGCACAGTCATTCCGCAAGTTTTAGTTATACCCTTGCGAGCGTCAGCGTGATCTTACAGGCCACAACCGAAGAGGGGGACAGTGCAACGCCTTCCGCAGGTGCTTATTTGGCTCAGACGAAAGCGCCGCAAGGTGGGCGTGACAAACCCGAGTTTATCTATAAGTCCAGCCCGGCCTCCGGAACCACGGTCCCGCTGGGTGGTGTTGAGGTTGCCGGGGCCGTTGTCCCCACGGGGAGAAGCGTCACATTGTTCAATACCGGCGGCAGCCAGCCATTTAGTATTTTACAAGCGGGTTTGGTCGTCAATTATTGCATCGCATTGCAAGGCTTGTTTCCGTCACGAAGCTAAGGCGACAAGAGGTCGTGTTAGTTACTTAACAACAGAAAAGGATTCAGAACATGGCAGATCCATTCATCGGTGAAATTCGGTTGTTCGGTTTTAATTTTAATCCCAGAGGTTGGTATTTTTGTTCCGGCGCTCTATTGACGATAGCAACTGAGACGACACTGTTTTCGTTACTGGGTACCCAATATGGCGGCGACGGCCGGGTCACTTTCGGCCTGCCCGATTTACGTGGGCGCGTGCCCATGAGCAAAGGTCGCCATCCAGGCAGCTATTTCGATTGGCGGATGGGCCAGCAAGGGGGGAGTGAAGCACACACACTAACCATTTTAGAGATGCCTCAGCACAGCCATAGCGCGACTTTTCAGGCCACAGGTGCTTCCGCTCCAACGGTGACGCTCGAAGCCACTTATGAGCCGGGTAACGAGTCGTTACCCTCGGAAGAGGCCTACCTTGCAGCGTCGACCGCGCCCAGCGGCGGGGCAGATAAAAATGAGTTGATCTACAAAACCAGTCCCGGTCAAGACAGTTTAGTGGAGCTTGGCGGCGTTAATGTCACCGGCGGCAGCGTATCAGGTATTGTCACCGTCAACGCCAATGGCGGCGGCAACCCGTTCAACATCATGCAACCAACGCTTGCCCTGAATTACTGCATTGCGCAAGTGGGTACTTACCCACCCCGAGGTTAATGGCTTCAGGCAAATTGTGCGGGTGGCAGACAGTCTTTCAGGGCTTTTGCCGCCAGCACCCAATCAACAAGGAAAAGTGAAATAATGGCTGGATACCAGTTCATATCAGGATTGCCCCGCTCAGGTTCAACTTTGCTGGCCGGTATCCTCAGGCAAAACCCCTTATTTCATGCCGGGATGTCCAGCCCGGTGGCAGGACTGGTGGGCGGTTGTCTGGAGCAGATGGGAGCCGGCAGCGAGTTCTACACCTTTTTTGATGAGCAGAAACGCAAGCGGATTTGCAATGCTTTATTCGATGCGTATTACCAGGACCAGTCGGCGTATGAAGTTATTTTTGATACCAACAGGCTATGGACGGCGCGTTTGCACCAGCTCGATGCGCTTTTCGGCGAAGTTAAGGTGATTTGCTGCGTCCGCAATCCCGCTTGGGTATTAGACAGCTTTGAGTTGATTTACCGGAAAAATCCGCTCGAATACAGCCGTATGTATAACCCTCAAACGCGACAAACGGTGTATTCCCGCTGCGAATCGTTGATGGCCGGATCTGGTGTCGTCGGCAGCGCCTGGGCCGCGTTGAAAGAGGCTTATTATGGTGAACATTCAGCCCGCTTGTTGTTGATTGATTACGATATTTTGGCGCAATACCCGCAGCGCACCATGCAACTGCTCTATCAGTTCCTCGGCTATCCGGCCTACAGTCATGATTTCGACAATGTTGACTATCAAGCCAATGAGTTTGATCTGCAGTTGGGTGCCAAAGGGCTGCACGATGTGAAACGGAAAGTGGCGTTTCACCCGAGAACAAGCATTTTACCGCCCGACTTGTTTAAGAAATACAGCGAAATGGCGTTTTGGGAGGACACCAGTGGTACGGCTGCCAGCCTGATTGCCCCGAAACGGGAATAACGAGATCTATAAATAAGAGATGACTTACTTTGAGGGAACAGCCTCAATTTCTTCAGCAAGATTAGCAATAACATTAAAAGACGGAGCAGGATGTCCACATGAACAGGTACTTACTTAACTCGATCACCGCGGCTATGATCCCCTTGGGATGGAGCGCTGCTTCAGCCCAACCGGTTGGTACCTATGCTTATATTGGCAGCAGAAACCGGAGTGCTGAGACGAATTACTGTTCCAATGTTCAACTCCCGTCTCAGCCAGCCGTGACAGACCTTGCTTCGCTTCGCACAGTCGACAGCCAACCAGAACCTTCTGCCATTTTCACCGGGACGCCCAATACAAACAAAATATCCCTGCACACCGTGAACCCAAATGAGCTTGCGTTAACTCGCAGCGGTAAGGTCAGCGAGCTGATTATTATCGATGCTGCAGTGCCTGATAAACACCTGTTCTATAAGAGCCTAAAAAATAATGTAGAAATTAAGGAGATCAATAGCCAACAGGATGGGTTAACACAGCTCAAAGACATCCTGTCAGATTATACTGGCCTGGATGCGTTGCATATTGTCTCACACGCCGATGACGGAATCGTTCATCTGGGGAATAGTCAAATAACAACGCAGCGACTGCAAGAAGAAGTCAATGTTTTTTCATCCCTGGATCATGCTCTGAAAGATGGGGGAGACGTATTATTCTACGGGTGTAACCTGGCCCAAACGCAAAAAGGGGAGGCGCTACTAGAGCTGATTTCGAATCATAGCCATGTCGATGTCGCAGCATCGAATGATTTCACCGGGAATCTGGAAAGCAATGCAGACTGGCAGTTGGAGATCACCAAAGGTGATGTGACGACGCCAACCCCGTTCGATGCCTTGACCCTGAAAGACTTTACCTCTGTCTTGGCGGAAGAAACTTACGTTGCCAATAATTTTAACGGTAGTTCTGCTAATAAGCTAATTTCTAGTGATGGTGACTTGTATATCACAGCTCATGACGGCAATAATGATCCAATCAGTGTATACGTATATGCAGATAGCATAATTAATCAAGGGTTTGTCGACAGTACTGGTTCAATTACGATTAGTGCCAATGGAACCAGTATCAATAGCTTTCAATTGACCAAGCTCTATGGCACGACTTATGCGAATAATTCAGTCAGTTGCTCTGTGTCCGCTACCGGGTATTATGATAGTGGGAGCAAATTATCAACGAGTACTAGCATTGTTGGAGACAATTCGCTTTCTGGTAAAAATGTTGATGTAACTTCACTCTCTAATTTAGATCTCACCAAGGTGAAATTACAAATTGACTGTGCAGGTGGTGAGGCTGGTTATTTTGGTATAACACAATTTTCTGTTGATAATAAAAAAACACCAAGTTCAAACAGCGCACCCACTGATATTAACTTAAATACCAGTGCTATTAATCAAAGCGCCACGGCTCCCGGAGCTGATGTCGGCACCTTGTCGACGGTCGACAGTGATGGCGGGGATAGTCACAGTTATGCTTTGGTCAGCTCAGGCTCTTCTGGAAATGGCAGTTGTAGCAGCAATGACGGTGACAATGCCAGTTTTCAGATTAATGGCAGCACTCTAGAGACGAGTGGCAGTCTCAATGCCGGGAGTTACAAGGTTTGTATTCAAACCAACGATAATACAACGACGTTTGAAAAAAACTTCACTATCTCAGTGAATGACGACGTCAAGCCAACCATTACGTCGGTCACGATTCCAAACTCGCCCTACAAAGTCGGCGATACGGTCACCGCTACGATTACCGTCAGCTCAGATACCGATGATTATACCACGGGCAGCGGTGGGATTGGCGGCACCATCAATGGCTATAACTTAGGTAGCCTAACGAGAACCAGCGACACGACTTATACAGCCCAGTTTACTATTTCGGATGGCGGCACCGATGTCGCTGCCGGGTCTGATATCGCGGTGAACCTGACTTTAACCGATTCCAGCGGCAATACGAGTGACGCGTTTACTACGGCAATCAGCCAGGTCAGTGATGTCATTTATGCGAACAAACCAACCATTTCGCTGGCCGCAGATACCAATACCATCAACGAAGATGGCGGGGTCAGCACCCTCACGGCCTCCCTTGCAAATAGCCTCAATAATCAGTGGCCTGAAGATATTACAGTGAATCTGTCGTATTCGGGCACTGCTACGGTGACATCTGATTACACCCGATCCAGCAGTATTGTGATTGCTGCCGGAAACAGCAGCGGGACAGCATCGGTGACGGGCGTGGCCGATACCTTATATGATGCGGCCAGCGCAGAAACGGTGATCGTGGATATCGATTCTGTCTCGGTTGGCACTGAAAACGGCACTCAGCGGCAGACTATTTCAATTACTGATGCTGAAACTGCACCAGCTGTATCTCTGTCCGTGGGCTCAAGTACGGTGGCTGAAGCCAGAGGCACTGCCAGTATCACGGCAACATTGGATCATGCGACCTATGAAGATGTCACGGTTGGTCTGAGCTATTCGGGTACCGCGACCAGCGGTCTGGATTTTGACACCCCAAGTAATAGCATTACGATTGCGGCAGGCGCGACATCGGGCAATGCCAGTACGGGGATTACCGCAAAAGACGATGGCGACGAGGAAGGCTCTGAAACGATTCTGATTGATGTCAGCAGTGTTGCCGGGGGTGGTGCTTCTGAAAATGGCGCTCAGCGACAGACCATCACGATCAGTGATGATGATGATACAACCCAACCTGTGATAGCCAGCGTCTCTGTGCCTGCCGATAATACTTATGTTGCGGGGCAATCACTCAGTTTTACCGTTCATACCGATGAGATCGTGACTGTCAGCGGCTCGCCCAGTCTGACGCTGGATATTGGCGGGACAACGAAGTCTGCGGTCTATGCGTCGGGTTCAGGTTCGCAGGCGTTGGTCTTTACTTATTCCGTTGAAACTGACCTGGTCGATGATGATGGTATCTCGGTCACAGCCTTGAGCATGAATGCGGACGAGATCCAGGACGCGGCAGGGAATGACTTAAATGTTGCACTCAATTCAGTTGGTTCGTTGACGAATGTGCGGGTCGATAGTGTGTCACCAACGGTAACAGGAGTGAGTGCCAGTACGGCTGATGGTCAATACAATGCAGGAGATACGATTGCCCTCACGGTTAGTTTTGACGAAGCGGTAACAGTAACAGGTTCACCGCGGCTATTGCTGGAAACAGGAAACACCGATCGCTATGCGATCTATACCTCGGGCTCTGGGAGTACGGCATTAGTCTTTGAGTATTTGGTGCAGGAGGGTGATACCGCCAGCGATCTGGATTATACCGGCACAACGGCGTTGGAGCTTAACAGCGGTACCATTAAGGACAGCAATGGCAATGCGGCAGATTTGACGCTGGCATCACCGGGTTCAGCCAATAGTCTGGGTGCCAATAAGGCGATTGTGATTGATACCACCCAGCCGACAGTGACCACCTTCAGTGCCTCGGATACCGCGCTGAAAGCGGGTGAAACCGCCACCATCACCATTGAGCTGAGCGAAGCGAGCAGTAACTTCAACGCCGGTGATATCACGGTGACGGGCGGCAGCCTGTCAGGCTTCACAGCCAATAGCGGCACGAACTATACCGCGACCTTCACCCCGAGCGCAGATAGCGAAACCAATGCGACGCTGGATATCAACGCGGGCGTCTTCACCGATGCGGCAGGCAATAGCAACGCCGCGGCAACCCAGCTCAGCATCAATGTCGACACCCAGAAACCGAGTGGCCACAGCGTCGCCTTTGGCGATACGCTGTATAGCGACGCCGAGAAAAGCAGCGCCTCGTTTAGCTTTACTGGCGCGGAAATCGGTGCCACCTTTATCTATGCCATCGACAGCGCCAATGGCGGCGGTCCGGTTATTGACACGGGCACGATTACGTCGGCGACTCAGCAGGTCAGCGGTATCGACCTGAGCAATTTAAACGACGGCACCCTGTCCCTGTCAGTGGTGCTGACCGACACCGCAGGCAATGCGGCATCGGAAGTCACGGCGAACAGTGCGCTGGATACCACAGTGCCGAGCGGCCATAGCGTGGCGCTGAATGACACCAGCTATAACGGCTCGGAAGCCGGGTCGGCCAGTTTCACCTTCAGCGGCGCGGAAATCGGTGCCAACTATAGCTACGTTCTGAGCAGCAGTAACGGCGGCGCGGA
>NZ_JAZGTF010000047.1:0-4993 GCF_037389125.1 Photobacterium sp. MCCC 1A19761 | reverse complement strand
TTGCTGCCGTCCGTGCGTTGAACAAGTTAACAGGGCTCGGCATGCCCGTAACTCGTAAAGTTAGCTAAAACATGGCTTAAATTGGGTAGATCTGTTGTTTTCCCTGATTTGATCAACAAAGCCCCCGAGATATCAAAAAATGGTGGTTCTCACTTATAACTGTTTATAAGTACAGATCAACTCGTGTAAGTCATTCATGAGCTTTGAAGACCCACTCGGCTGAGAATGATTAGAAAAAAAAGGGGCAGAGCCGAGTTAGGGCAACCTGTCAGATCTTGTCTCATCGAGGTAACGAAACTGACAGATTGCATTCAGACTAATTCATGCTGCATCACTAAGACGAAGGCTCTCATAATAGTCTTCCGCTAGAGCGGTCATTTTGAACTCAGCCTCTATTCCAGCAATCTTTTCGACAGCCTCTTTAATCTCATCCAGATCGACATTAAAGAATTCCTTACGAAGGTTGACTGCGTTAACACGTTGAGAGTGGAATTCACGGTGCAATGCTGTTTCGAGTGAAGGTGCATCATCAGTATAAATCATGGCATGTACGTCAAATGGAAATGGTACGCTGGCGTCACCAAGTTCTTTAACCCTGTCCATAGGTTCTAGCCTACGAGTCAAACCGATCTTGTAAACATCTTCACCAAAGGAGCCAATGTTACTTATCACGTACACATGACCTTTACGAGTTTGTTCAGCCATACTCTTAGCACGCTCTTCTTTGGCTTCCGCTTCAGCTAACTGCTGCTCTAGAATGGCTATTCTTTGTTCCATTTCACTACGTTCTTGTTCAGTCGCTTTAGCAAGTTCTTGCTGGGCTTTATCAAGCAGGTTTCGATACATCTTTTCTTCTTTCTCAGCTTCAGCAATAGCTTTTTCAAACTCTTTTAGCGCTCTCTGCTCTTCACGAATTTGCTCTTTGATAAGCTTCTGTTCGGCAATTTCTTCCTGCTTCTTCAGAGTATATTGATACTGAAGCTTACATTCTTCGAATTTGAGTTCGATGTAGTCGATGTCAAAACCACACTCAAGTGTCGCTGCCGACTTTTCTAGATTGTTTGCTAGTTTCTCGATTCGTTCCAGTGTGCGACCAAATGAGCTTGGAGATACCTTGCCTATAAGTAGGTCACATTCAATATTGAATGCAGTGAGCATCAACTTCACTTGACCATTCAGTATTTTATTATTGAAAGACTTATCATTAGAAATAACTGTTTTTTCTGGGAAAGTAATTGCAGTCTTATCTTTAATCATATCTTTCTGCTGCTGCCTGATATCTTTGATCTCTTCAGCATATCGAGTGGACGTTTCATAAAGGTATTGCGGAATTTCAAAGTGGCCATGAGCAGTGTATTCATCGAGTCGTGAATACAAGTCTATCTCACCCATCAGTTCTTCAAGATCTAGTTCGCCTTTTTCAATATTGGAATGAAGTTCATTTAGAGTATTCTTTGCTGTCTCAAGATTTTCTTGCTGCTCTTGAATGCTAAGTTTCAGCGAGTCATCTTGCCCTTTCAGAGCTTGAAGTTCGGCAGTTTCAGCGTTAATTGTGGAAAGCTCTTGCTTTGCTATCTCTGTTGCTTGTTGTAGTGACTCATTAGTTCCCTTTAATGCCTTGTGCTCTTGCTTGGCTTTGGCTAATGCTTCCTCGATAGATTTATACTGTCCAACTTTTTTATTCGCTGCTCGTTTCGTCAATATGTAGGTCAGCAAGACTGCTACTAAAGAGATGCCTGCTAACATCAGTATGTTATTATCCATTTTTTACCTTAAAACCTCTTGTATGAATTGCTTTCTAAGGGCTGCTCGTTCCTCGCAGCGCTCTTGATACTCTTCACTTGCACCTGCCAACGCATTTTTAAACGCTTGCTTTGCCGCGGATTTTTTCTGTCTTACTTGCCGATTTAACTCTCGCTGAGCTTCACGCACTGACCTTTCATGCTCTCTAAGTGCTTGAGCTTCAGCACGTTGCCGAGCTTTCTCTCTGCGTTGTGCTTCACGAGCGGCTTGCTTACTGGCTCTATCTATCGCCTTAACAACCTTTATCGCCGTTCTTAAACCACTTCCTCGCCTAGCCAATGTATTCCCTCCTTTGAGCAAACTAATACTTAGCTTGCGATGCTAGCACAACAAAAATGGCAGGATTGTTATCTGAGTCAAACAGGTTGCATAAATTGCTTGGCTATGAAGCGACCTAGCCACATTTGATAACCGGTAAATCCCGCCACTTGGTGGTGTACTGTGGAGACAGAAACTCACGGCGCATCGCCCATTTTGGGGTGATCCCCTGCGCGGCCATGAACACGGTGTCTGAACCAAACTTTCCGTTAATACTGTCGAAAGCTTTCATCAACGTAGGATCTGCTGGGGAGGTGTCAAACAAGTCATGCTGGGCATGGCGGGCATCTTCCAGGTCGATTAACCCGACGCCCACCTTGTAATAGCGCACACCCGGGATAAAGAGTGATTTAGCGGCTTGGGATGCGATTTGGGTCAGCTGCCGGGTGTCATCTGTCGGATAGGCAAACCGATACTGGAAACGTCTGCTCACGGGCGCTTCGTCGTACGGCGAGTTCCCGGCAAAAATGAGGATCTGCCGGCACAGTGATTGTTGTCGGCGCGCCTTGGCGGCCGCAATACCTGCATGCTTGCACAGTGCCTGCTCCAGTTCGGTCAGGGACGTGATCCGCTGACCCATACTGCGAGTTGAGAAGATCTGTTTCTTGTCTGCCCTGGCTTCATCCCAGACTTTGCAGGGCTGGCCGTTGAGCTCTCGAACAGTCCGCTCCAGTTCGACATTAAACTGCTTTCTCGCGAGACCAGGCGGCATATCGGCCAGCTGCAACGCGGTTTCAATCCCCACCAGCGATAACCGCCTGGCAATGCGCCCACCGATCCCCCATATATCTCGGGTCGTCATCTGCGCCAGTACCGGGCGCCATGCCCTACTCTCATCCAACACACAAACGCCCTGGTAACCGGGAATTTTCTTGGCCGCGTGATTCGCCACTTTGGCCAGCGTCAGCGTCGGCCCCATGCCGACACAGACAGGCAGTCGACACTCTTTCCATACCGTCCGTCTCAGCAAGCTGCCGTGCGCCGTGAAATCCGGGATCGCCTGACTGCAGCGCTGAAAGGAAAGAAAGGATTCATCAATGGAGTAGATATGTTGCTCCGGCGCAAAGCGACCGATCACCTCCATCATCTTGGCGGACAAGTCACCATAGAGCTCGTAGTTGGACGAGCAGACAATCACCCCTTTGGCTTTACACTGTCCCTTCACTTCAAAGTACGGCTTGAATTTTTCAATGCCGGCTTCGCGCGCCTGGCGGTTTGCGGCCACGATACAGCCGTCATTATTGCTGAGCACAATGATCGGCCTGCCGCGCCAGTCCGGCCGGTAAACCTGCTCGGCAGAGCAATAGAAGCTGTTGGCATCAACCAGGGCAAACATCAGGCCTCCAGTAACCGGCTGGCCCGGTGGCAGCGTATCGAGCGAACCACCACGCCTTCGACAGAAAACGGATCATCGCCACCGATCCAGATCGGCGGATATCCAGTGGTTGCAGAGAGTAACCGCCGCTGCCGGACATCGATGATCTTACAAACGAATTCTCCATTGAAATTGGCGACGATGACATCGTGGTCTGTCACCGAGACATGGCGATCTACAATCAGGATATCGCCATCGAATATCCCAACACCTTCCATTGAGCGCCCCTGTGCCCGCCCGATAAAGGTGGCACTGGGATGTTCAACCAGGAGTTCATCCAGGCTGAGGGGTAACTGGAGGTAATCGGCGGCCGGGCTCTCAAAGCCTGTGATCCCGGCACTTGCACAAATTGGGATGACGTTCATATCGCAAAATACTGGTTATTTATACAGTATTATTTTCAACGCTACCGGGGCGTTTTGCAAGCGCTCTGTCACTTCAATGGATCAACAGATGAAAAGGTAAGCAGGATGTGCGGACGATTCAGCATCGACAGCTGGCTGGCAGAAATGATGAGAGATGAAATGGAGTGGAAGGATCCCTGCTGACAAGCTTGAGTCTGAAAGGAATTTGAAGGGAGGCAGGAGTGGGATCACTCGAACTGTACCCGCCAACGTGTTTGGCAGTGTGTGTATCAATCCAAGTGAAAACGCCCCAAAAATCCTTGGGGCTTTTTTGTAACCCGCCTTGGGGCTAAATTGGGGCTTTTTTTGGGGCTAAATACCGCCCCAACTTCCATTTTACTGTTTATGCATACAGCACAGTCAAAACGAAAAAGCGCCCCTTTCGGAGCGCTCTCAATCTTATTCCCAGTCAAGGATAACCTTGCCGGAAAGCCCGCTACGCATGGCGTCGAAGCCTTTCTGGAAGTCATCAACCTTGAAGTGATGGGTGATAATTGGGTTCAGATCCAGGCCAGATTGGATCAGGCTTGCCATCTTGTACCAAGTCTCGAACATATCCAGTACAAGGGCACCTTTAGTCATATTAATCAGCCACTTATAAACTCATAACTACCTAATGGGGCTAAAATGGGGCTATTTGCGAGGAACTCAGGCGGGGGGTTTCGGGTACTGCGCCTTGACCGCCTCGATCGACTCGACCCAGGTGGTGGTGCCGTCCCGCAGATCGTCAAACTGCATCTCCAGCTGCTTTTCCTTAGCCGGGTACGCCGCCTCACGCAGCACTGCATAGTGCTCATAGAGCCACTGCTGGATGTCGATCTTGTCCGGCTTCACCGGCTCCTCGGCTTGCCAACTGGTGTGGGCTGCCTGATACAGTTCAGCCGAAAACGACGGTGGATTTTCACCGGACTCATCGAGCACCAGAAATGCCTCATCGTCCTGGCTGGGCTCGCGCTGGAGCCAGGTCAAATACTCGTCATGGAAGGCCCACTGCTGGGCGTTACAGACCATGCCTAAGAACTGGCGAATAAGATCGTCGCGTGTGCCTTTATGACGTCCGACAATCCGCCAAACATCATCCCAGCTTTTGCGC
>NZ_JAZGTF010000046.1:0-41198 GCF_037389125.1 Photobacterium sp. MCCC 1A19761 | reverse complement strand
AAGGCCCACTGCTGGGCGTTACAGACCATGCCTAAGAACTGGCGAATAAGATCGTCGCGTGTGCCTTTATGACGTCCGACAATCCGCCAAACATCATCCCAGCTTTTGCGCTCACCCACGGGCACTGGAACCACGACATCGACGGCCACAAACACCGGCTCCGGGCACGTGCCCGTCTGCAGATCACCGTTTTCGTCCGGGTACTGGTATTCGATCTCTTTCGTGACCGGTGTCTGGTCCTCGTTGAACTGCTGCACCGAGTGGGTTTCCGCGGTGTAGAACGCCGCGAGGACCGCCGGGACATCATCAATTTTTGCAAACATTTTGCCCCCTTAATGTTTGTTATGGAACCAGCCCATCGGCTTGACCATCCGTTTGGTGCCGCACAGCAAGGTTTCGCCGTTGTCATTGGTGTAGGTTGAGGTCTTATCAGCAATCACAATCTTGCCGGAATCGCCCCAGTCGGTGCCATCATGTTTTAACTCCATGAAGTGCAGGTCGAGGAACGCTTGGTCGTTGACGACGGAGCGGGTGTCAAGGAACTTCACCGCCGGTGAGTTATTTGCGGGAGTCACCAACGTCAACGGTGAGTGGGAGATTGGCGCAGTGTTGTCTGAATTTGACAACCGTCCATCAGAGAACTGAGCAAAAGAGGTCAACGTATAGCAACCAACCCGATCCCCTTGTTGGTTACTTGTAAGCACCTTGCCGATCAGAGCTTCTGCCACTAGGGAGCCAAGTTCTTTCCCGAAGTACTTAGAAGCCCACACATTACCAATCCCCGCCTCACCATTCTGCACCGGCGAGTTATCGCATTCTTCAACCTGAGCGGCGAAGGCGAGATAATTGTAAATCGTGACTTGATTCACCGGGTGGACAGTGAATGCTGTTGCGTTTTTAACTACGTCACTCAGCAGTATCTTACCGGAAGTCCATGTTACTCCTGCGTCCCCCGTATAAGTTCGTGTAATGTCCGTACCTGACCCAACGTATTTCCACGTTAGTTTAAAATCACTAATAACACCATCAGGAATCGTCGGGTTCCACACCCCTAACCACCCATCTTTCAACGCATCACACTGAAGGATATTCGCAGGATCACCAATAACCTCTGTAACTTGAAATTCTCCGGAGACGGTGAGGTTGGTTTCACAAGGTACAAGGACTTCTTCGCCGATAGTGGCCTGAGCCAAGTAAACGTACAAGGCATCAGAACTAATACTCGACAGCGATCCGCGTAAATTTGTATTGGTACTAACAAAACCTAACTCTCGATAGGTAGGGCTTGAAATGCCCTGAGTATTGTTACCATCCTGCTTCAGCCATTGTTTTATTTTTAAGTTGCTTGGGAGGTCTGACCAAAGAACTGTTTCGCCAGTATCTGCCCACTTTAAACCACCAACAGCAGAATTACTCGGCAGACTGTCAAATACTTCAGCTTTGCGCATACGTACCAGTTTTTCAGCCCCGCGATACGTCCCGGCGATCAACTCCTGCTTCACGCGGGCATAGTCTTCACCAGTAACCCCCCAAGCACTCAGGCGAAGGTCATCGACACCGCCAAGGCCGCTTGCGTAGATAGCGTCATAGAGACGGCCATCAGGGCGACCTGATGTCTTACCAATAAATCCACACTTAAACACCTTATGCGCAAAGCCCGTATTCGGATAATCCCCCAAGTCAAAACAGTCTTTAGGACTCTGGATAGGCATACGATCAGCTACATGCCAATCATCGTAATTACTTTCCTGGACAGCGCTAAAAATCTTAGCAGTCCCCGCCGGATTCAAGCTCGGGTGATAAGCCCCCTGATTGAGCCGGGGTACGGCGCAGATCGGGAGGAAGAAGCAGAGGCTATTGTAAGCACCAGGCCAAGTGTTGCTTGCATTTACTGCCCTGTAAATACCCTTTTGGGTATCAGCAGGTGCGTAAGCATGGCCTGCCGGTACAAAATAATCGCTTGTACTCCCATGACTTCCTTGTACCGTATCCCTTGCGCCTTGAGGCATTATTCCCTTATAGAAGGGCGAGATTTGATATGCTAGCCCACTGCCACTCGCAGCATCAACGCTACCCCAATCCCCATTCCCGGCCCCGCGAATAGTTCGTTGTCGAATCCGCCATTGCACGACGATCGGTTTACCGTCATTGTCCAAGCCAAGATTCCATAAATTGTTCCACGGATTTGCAAACAAGGCATCCGCCTGAGCGACGGTAGCAGTGAAAATATTCACCCCTTTGCCACGGCTTGAAACATCCCCCTCACACACTGCATAGTAGCTATCCGGGCGATTGCTGGTAACGGTCGGAATGCCATCCATTGTGGCGGCTTGAGACTGAATCAAGCCGTTCGGGTAGACAATCGGGTTGTCCGGGGTAACGCGCTCAAGCCAGCCTTCAAGGCCGGAGAGGTCTACGCGGTCGGTGACGACTTCTTGAGTAGCTAAGCGGATTGAAACGTTTGAAATTTTTCCTGAAAACGACCCTGAACCACTACGAAACATCACGTAGTTATTAGAGGAATAATCATCATTCCTATTCGCGGCTAGTGATCTTACAGTATTTTTTCCCGGAGCTGCTTGCACGTAAATAGTCGCATCATCGCCATCCCCACCGTAGATATACAAAGCAATAGTCTCTGCAACGTCACAAGTAAACTCAATAACAATATCGTTGCCTGCTATATCAATACTATGAGTGCGAAGTCGTGAATCGCTCCCAGACGCAGTAAACTGTGCTCCTGTATTATCTATTATCACCCCCCCCGATACCGACCAACTCCCATCATCCCCAAATCGGAAATCACCGTTTTTGACATCCCCTTCCCAGGCCCGACTGGCTGCTTCATTATGTGTCGCGGCCACGTCCCCGTATTTCGGATCCACGTCATAGCGGTAATCGATGGACTGCCCGGTAGCTGAGTCATAGACACAAGTGCCTGCTTCGGCTCCGGGAAACTTGACCGCACTGTTCCCCGCCTCCCCTGGCGCACGATTCATTTGCTTTATTTGGGAAACAAACCCTGCAATGTGGACCTGGGGATGTAGTTCTTTGGAGTTTCCTACGTTATTGGTGGCTGTTATCGGAACTCCGAGCTGGAGTTGATTTATCCAGTAATTAGACCTTCCATCGTAGGAGGTCATCCCCTGATTTACTGGTACGTAGGCGTTGTTATGCTGTCCCATATGCACAAACCCGCTTGCTGCGAACCGTTGCAGGTTGTAGGCGCGCATAGCTTCCATATCGGCCCATTTCGCAGCAAAGAACCGGCCTTCTTCAATCGCCAGGGCGACAGCTACTTGCACCGTTGACACGCCGCTGATTCGTGCGGCACGATCAGCCTCTAGCTCGGCCCGGGCAGCATGGCTGGCCGCCTTACCAACCTCGCCCTGACATGCACCAAGATAACCCGCTGCAGCCTGCTCACTGGCTTTGGACGCCGACGCCGCCACCTCTGCTTTCTCGCGTTCAGCCTCAATGTCGCGGAACCAGGCCGGGGCCAGCTCCGAAACAGGTGCATCCAGGTAGGTATTGAGATCGCCCGGCAGGCTGTCTTCAAAAACCCGGATTTTCCCGACAGTTGCCGGACGCTGACCGTAACGAGCCAGCAGGACATTATAGAACCCCGGCGGAACCGAAATGTGATAACTGCCGTCACCTTTAGTCGTGGTCTTACTCTCCACCGTCGCCAGGACTGACCGGCTGGTTTCCAGCGAATTGAGGATAATATCGATATCCGGCATCGGCGCATTGGCCGGGGAACGCAAGATGCCGCTAATGATTACTGCCATAAAAACTCCATAAAAAAAGGCCTGGCTAAAAAGCCAAGCCATTTTGGTTCAATGCCAAGGTTAAAGACGTCGTCAGCGCCAGACTGCCAGGGTTTCCAGGACCATTTTCTTAACCGAGAACGGTACACTCGACATCAGTTGTACCTCGTAGTCGTAGATGCCTTCTTCATAATCAAAGGCGGCCGGCAAAACAATCCAGTTCGGATAGCCAACCATGATGTCGAGTAAATCCCGATACTCATAATGCGTGTAAATGCTCCCTCGCTTGCGTGAGTTAATAAATACCCGGCAAAATTCCGGGGTGCTGTCCACTTTAAAATCCATCGTCAGCCGGACTTGGGCCTTCCCCGGATACCCATGCGGCACCCCGGTCAGGGTCATCGTGTGGGAAGTGCCAGAAATATTCCGGGCAGATGCATATCGCGCAACCGACACCGAATTTTCCGCGATGTTTTGTCGGCCGACAAAAACGCCCGTCGCATACAGCTGATCGGTAAAGATCTTGCCCGTATGGTCAATAAACGTGTTGTATCCCGCATACTTGCCGCCTTCGCCGATACCAATATCACCGCCCCGGATCCGCGGCGCTCGCAACTCTATCCCGGCAACAATATGCTCGCCCCGGATCGTCCCCAGCGCTATCAAATCGCCGTCGATGAACATCTTTGGCTTGACCCAGCTCGACCCGTCGAACATCTTCGAGTCGGCCTGGCTGACATAGCCATTGCCGTCAACTGAATACACGCTCAGTACATCATCAAGCACCGGCGCTCGGCCGGTATGACTGGCAAACAAGCTGTTGGCCACCTCATCCGAGGTCGGGAAGACCCCAGTCGTGGTCTGAAGCCGGAACACCCCGGCCCCCGGACGGCCATCCGCGCCGTCCTTACCCTGAATTTTGGTCCAGGCATAATCCGCCGGGTTAGTCGACTCGACCGGGCTGGTCCGGTTGTAAGCGATCCCGATATAGGCTTTGCCGGTGCCGTCATCTGACAGCCCGGCACCATCCGGTCCGTCCGCATACTTAAACCAGGTATAACGCTCGGTGGCGTCATCCCCCTTGTCACCCTTGAGGTTCGTCGCCGCACCCCAGGCGCCCGCATTGCCGTTCGTTACCACCCGGGTCCGCAGGTAGATATCCCCGGACTGCTCCGGAAAGTGCCAGCTGCTGCCGTTGGCCGAAAACTGGAACTCGGTATACACCGTGTCACCGTCGGCACCCCGGATCAAACTCCAGCTGTAATCCGCCGCGTTGCTCGATTCCGTCGCACTGGTCCGGTTGTAGGCCACCCCGATATAAGCCTTGCCCGCCGGGTTGTTCGACAATCCCGCACCGCTGGCCGAGTCGGCATACCGGATCCAGGTATAACGCTCGGTGGCGTCATCCCCCTTGTCACCCTTGAGGTTCGTCTCCGCACCCCAGGCGCCCGCATTGCCGTTCGTTACCACTCGGGTCCGCAGATAGATATCCCCGGACTGCTCCGGAAAATGCCAGCTGCTGCCGTTGGCCGAAAACTGGAACTCGGTATACACCGTGTCACCGTCGGCACCCCGGATCAAACTCCAGCTGTATTCCGCCGGGTTGCTCGACTCCGCTGCACTGGTCCGGTTGTAGGCCACGCCGATATAAGCCTTGCCCGCCGGGTTGTTCGACAATCCCGCACCGTTGGCCGAGTCGGCATACCGGATCCAGGTATAACGCTCGGTGGCGTCATCCCCTTTGTCGCCCTTGAGGTTGGTTGCCGCGCCCCATGCGCCCGCATTGCCGTTCGTTACCACCCGGGTCCGCAGATAGATATCCCCGGACTGCTCCGGAAAGTGCCAGCTGCTGCCGTTGGCCGAAAACTGGAACTCGGTATACACCGTGTCACCGTCGGCACCCCGGATCAAACTCCAGCTGTATTCCGCCGGGTTGCTCGACTCCGCTGCACTGGTCCGGTTGTAGGCCACGCCGATATAAGCCTTGCCCGCCGGGTTGTTCGACAATCCCGCACCGTTGGCCGAGTCGGCATACCGGATCCAGGTATAACGCTCGGTGGCGTCATCCCCTTTGTCGCCCTTGAGGTTGGTTGCCGCGCCCCATGCGCCCGCATTGCCGTTCGTTACCACCCGGGTCCGCAGATAGATATCCCCGGCCTGCTCCGGAAAGTGCCAGCTGCTGCCGTCGGCCGAAAACTGGAACTCGGTATACACCGTGTCACCGTCGGCACCCCGGATCAGGCTCCAGCTGTATTCCGCCGCGTTGTTCGACTCCGCTGCACTGGTCCGGTTGTAGGCCACCCCGATATAAGCCTTACCGGCAGGATCATTCGACAGCCCCTCACCGCTGGCCGAGTCGGCATAACGGATCCAGGTATAACGCTCGGTGGCGCTATCCCCTTTGTCGCCCTTGAGGTTCGTCGCCGCACCCCAGGCACCCGCACTGCCATTCGTTACCACCCGGGAGCGCAAGTAAATATCCCCCGGCTGATCCGGGAAATGCCAGCTACTGCCGTCGGCCGAAAACTGAAACTCGGTGTAAATGGTATCGCCGTCGTCACCGTCCTGAGCCCGGATATCATCAAGGCCCGACACCGTGTGGCCATCGAGCAGCTTGATCTGGCCTTTCATAACCAGGGTTTTGAGCGCGTTGTCCCAGTACAGATTGCGCTGACGGGTGTCCGGATCGGTAAAACTAACGTAATCGGCCATGAAATCAATCGCCGAGGCTTCCGAGCTGGCCGAAACGGTCATCCCCGACACCCGGCCGTCCTGGTTCACCACCAGAGCGGCCCGGTTGCCGAGCAGGATCACTGCCGCGCTGTTGTCCTCGACCATCTGGTTGAGCTCTTTTGCCCAGTCCAGCTTGGGGATTTCCGGGCCGATGATCTGCAGGATGTCGTCTGGCTTGAGCAAGGTCTTGGCGGCCTTGGTCAACAAGCCGGAGCGGCCGACCGAGTTCACCGCCTCAACACCCAGCCAATACTGGGTATCGGGTTTCAGCGCCTGCTTGTTAAGGATGAAGGCACGGCCCAGCGGGGTCAGGCGGTTAATCACCGCGTCCTGGGTCTGGCCGAAATACCACTCATACTGGGTGCCCAACGCCGTCGGACCATCAATCACCGGCCGGGCCGTCAATGAGAGGTTATCGGCCTCGATATCGATGTCGACCGGCACTGCCGGCGCGGCAATGTCGAACGCGACCATGGTTTCCGGTCCCAGTTGGCCCTGGCCGTTTACGCCCCGCACATACGCGGTATAACTGCCGATATCCAAAGTGCCCGCCAGGTACTCGGTATCGTCTACCGTCTCCCGGGCTCGCACCGCATCGTTGCGACTCAGTTTGACCCGGAATTTCAGCCCCTCAATGGTTCGGGGGGTATCCCAGGTCAAGCGCACCTGAAACTGGCTGTCTTCCGGCATCACTTCTGCCTGCAACCGCTCGATCGGCGGGATTTTCCCGCTGTAAAGCGTGCTCTCAGGCGGGTCGAACTTGATCCCGTTCTCGATGATCTGGTGCTTTTCCGGCACATGTTGCAACGCCGTCACGCCGAACGTGCCGTCGGCTTCTTCGCTGATCGTGATACACCGCCACAGCGTCGGCTCCAGGCTGGTCGTCGCCAGCGTCCAGACGCCGAAATTATCAAGCCCTTCCGGCAGCTCATCGAGCACCACGACATCCGGCTCCGGGTGAGAGAAGATGCCGATCAGTTTTTCTTTGCCCTCGCCGGTGATATACCCCAGCCAACCGCTGTCACCGGCGCTGATTTCCACTGCGCGATCCAGGGTGACCCGTTTGTCCTCAATCGATTTTACCCGGCCGCCGATGCTCGCGCCGGCGAACTGGTTATCGGCAATTTCGATGATATCCCCGGCCTGGTGCCGCAAACCTTCCCGGCCGACGCTGAACGATACCGTGTTGCGCTCGTGGTGCTCCGTCACCAACAACCACTGGCCCGCCCGCGCGGCCTGGCCCCGGGACTTACAGCCAAAGGCGTCAATCCGGGCGACGTTCAACCCGTAGCGGATGATCGATTCGTCATCACTGACGTACTCAGTCGATTCCTCCCACCCGTTTTCCGGATCCTGCCAGCGCACATGCGCCGCTGTGTGCCTGGATTTCAGCGGTGAACTCTGATAGCTGAACTTGCCCTCAATGACATTGGCGTTGGTATACCGATGGACCGGATCGGACGGGATATCCGGTGATACCGACAACTGCATGCCGTCCCAAATCGGCATCCCCCGGAATACACTGGAGAGCTGGCTGAACACTTCATGGGCCTGTTGTGGCTCCGTAATCGCAACATTGCAGGTAAACCGAGGCTCATGGCCGCCGTGCCCGTCCGGCACCAGGTGATCGCAATACTGCGCCAACTGGTACATCACCCACTTATCAACGCCCTGAGCGCCCAGCAAGCGACCGATCCCGGCCCGCTCACAGGTGCCCAAATCGTAGTAAATCCACGCCGGGTTGTTGGTCCAGGCAATTTTAAACGTCCCGTCCCACAGCCCGGTATAGGCTCGGCTGGCGGGATCATAGTTGCTGGGCACCTTTACCCGCCGCCCGCGGATCAGATAATTCCGCCGCGGCACCCCGCTGAATTGTTCGGCGTCCAGCGTCAAACCGACCAGGGCGGTGTTCGGGTAGCGCAGTTTGGTATCGATGATCTCGGTGTAGCTGGACCACACCGTGCGGTTATTCAGCTTTGAGTTGTCGCTGTCCGGCGTCAGCCGCTTGAGTCGGATGTTAAACGGCACCGGCGGCAGGTCGTCGAGTTCAACGCTGATCAGGTATTCCGACCGGGTCTTTCCCTCGATCGTATGATACTGCTCCCCGCGCCAGCCGTGCACATCACTCAGCTGGATCGCAAACTGGACCGAGCTGCCATTGAGATCGCCGTTATCTTCCTGCTGAAACAGGGACTGCACCCCGAAAGTCAGGCGCAGGCGATCGATATTCGGGTCCGTCACCCCACGAACCAAAGGAGTGGCCGCGGTCACCTCCGCAGACACCGGTTGTTCATTCTCCAGGTACGCAAACCCCGCGAGCGGTGCCTGCCCCTGGGTGCCCCGGGTCCATTGCGCGGTGATCCCGGAAAAGTTATAGCTACCGTCCGGATTCTCGACCGGGGTGTCATTCAGGAACACCGCCTGCAGCCCGTTGATCGGCCCTTCAACTTCTCCCTCGGCAACCAGATCAATCACCGCCAGCTGCTGGCGGCTTTTCAAGTTATCCGGCTGTTCGACCGGGGTATGCCCCTTATCTCCGCCCTTGCCCATTACCCTGTCCTCAAACCTTGCGACAGCACCTTGCTGCCGACCATGACCTCACCGTAAACCAGGGGCACACACGAGCCCTGGGCCACGGTGTTCCCGAGCGAGCTGAAATATTTGTTGCCGCTGCCGTTATTGGTACTGTTCGAGTCGGTTTGCGGCACCGGGGTCAGCAGGGTTGCAACCCCGCCGACCATCATGCCGATCCCGGCATAGACTAAGGCCGGGTTGGCAGTAAAAAGGCCGACACCGATCATGACCGCACCGGCAACGACAGAGAAATATTTTGATTTCGCCGCACCGACAACCGGCACTAAATGGATCACATCGCCATCGCGCAACGGCTGCCGCAGGTGATCCTGCAAGCTGGTTTCTGAGACATCGTGGCGGGCAACCCGGAAACGGTAGTGGCCCTGCTGCAGATGTTGTTTCAGGCCGGGGATCTGGATACAGAGTGCCCGAATGGCCTCTGCGGCGGTGGTTACATCGAGCCGGAACCGGCGGCCAAATCGTTCAAGATCCCCATAAAATCGGATGGTTGCCAAGATTCGTATCTCCAAATACTGTGCAGGTGGCGTTGCCAGTAGCCGCCGACAATATCCCGGCCCGACAGCCGATTCGGCAAATGATGCAGCAACTGGCTGTTGCCGAGGTAAATTGCGGTATGGTTCGGGGTGTCGCTTTGCAGCTGGATCAGCAAGACATCGCCGGGCTGCGGCTCGTCAACCCGGGTAAAGCCGTATTTCGGCAGGTTGTCGAGGTAGAGGTTCTGGCCGTTTTCCCACCAGTCGTCCGAACGCTGGAACTGCGGCAGCGGGTGCCCGGCCAGCGCATAGGCATCGCGAAACAGGGTGTAACAATCCACGGTGCCGTGGGCAAACTGCCGCCCCAGCAGCGGCGGGACCGGCGCAAACGTGCGCACCTGCTCCCCGACAACTAAATACCAGGGCAGCTCCGTCTGACGCTGCGCCAGCCGATCGGCACCGCTCAACACGGCCGGACCATCCGGGTGGCTGTGGACAACGCCGATCACCTCTCCCATCCGGGCCGCTTCAATCCAGGCATCCGGATCAATCACGGCCGCTTCGGTCGGCTCCGGGGCCAGATTTCGGGCCGGGAGGTATTCATCCCCCTCCGGGGTGCTGATCAACAACCCGCAGCTTTCCTGCGGATAACAATCCGCCGCATGGCGGATCATGGCGTGATAATCACTCATCGCTTTACTCTCACTGAAGTCGGAAAACCCCCGAAGGGTAGGACGCCGTGCTGGCCAAACCGAATGCGGCAGCTCGACAGCCGTTTGCCGCACCGATCACAATCCGGGTCGGCGGTCGGCTTATCATCTGCGTCCGCCACCGGGCCACCGGTATAGCCGCAATCGGCGCTGCGGTACTGCCATGCACAAACATCGGTGGTGATCAGCCGGGCCGGGATAATCGCCCCCTGCATCTCGCTCGGCAGCGACAGCTCAAAGGTCGCCTGCAGGGCCGTCAGCTCGGCCAGGCGTTCGATCACAAACCGGCTCACCCGCTCCTGCGTCTCATCGGCATGGGGGTTACCGGATTCGAAATTCACCGCATCAAGGTGTTTGAGGAACATCTGCCGGCGGGTGACTACAACCCCGGCCAGCTCCTGGTAATCCTTGACCAAGCCGGTCACCAAGCCGTGCAGGTTCCCGACCGAGAATTTCGGCCGGTTGGACGGGCCACGGCCGGAGCGCTCAAACCCCGCCCCCTGGCACGGGTACGGCTGGTAAATATGACCACGCCAGACCAGGGGCTCACGTTTGGCATTGGTGCCGTTGTGTAGCCGCAGCATATCGCCACCCAGCGGCGTCAGGTCAATGTCGTAGAGGTCCAGCAACGGCGGCTGGGTCAGCTGGACCGACTCGGCCAGCATCTTGGCGGGTAACGTCATGCGATCACCTCTTCAAACGTTGCGGTCAGTTCGCTGTCCGTCGCACTAATTCGACGTCGACTCCATTTTTCACAAATCACTTTGGTCGGATAAGGCTCATCCGTCGGGTAAATGATGAATGGCTCAACGCCACCGCGTTCAAATAAAAACTGTCGAATGCTCGTAATTTCTTCATGCCGGTAGCGGAACGTGTAAGAAAACTTTTGCAGCTGGTGATTGATGCCATTCGGAGATCGTTGTTCATAACCATCACCAAACGATAGTTTTTGAACACGTGGTTCCTCATCGATTTTCCCACCCCGGACCGGCACCCACTTAAATTCAACCAAGCCCACTCAGCATCCCTCCAGGTCTAATTTCTCGCTCCAAAACCTGCACAACCAAGCTGTTTACCATCTGGGCAAGCTGAGCAACGTCTTCCCCGGCTTGACCTCCGGACGTATTAAACTGGTTTTCGAATTTGAAAATATTTGGTGCAGCAGCCTGGGGCTGCTGTTGGTAGACCGGATCATTTACCGCAAACCGAGAACTACTCATGGCCATCAACACGCCATACATCTGGTCAATTCTGCGCGCCGAATCATTGGTATAGACCCGCTCCCCTTTATCAAGCAGCCAAGTTCCCTCTGCCGGAACCGCTTCAATCCCAGAGTGCGCCATCCCAGCCAGCGACTGACCCAAAATCATTCCCGCACTGACACCAGCCATGGCCCGAATCGTTGTCGCGTAACCTTGTCCGGCTGTCGGTCCTAAACCTATCGGCGGTGGGGATAGCGCGGCCATCGCTGCCACTTCACCCTGCTGGAAGACCTGCATTGCAGCCATCGCTTTTTGAGCTACAAATGCCGCTTTCTGTATAAAAGAGCCTTCCTTCGCCGTGTCGGCAATCAATCCCAGGGTTTGGCTCGCCAGGTTGTACTTCATCGCCAAAACTTGCTGATCGATACGCTGCTCGATCGCTTCGCGCTGCTTCGCCTCGCGCTCGGCTATCTGGGTTTTCTCTTCTTCCTTACGAGCAAATGCTTCCAGCTCAGCCTGGATGCGTTGGTCCTGCTGAGTCTGGTAGTCTTCCTGCTGCTGCTGGTAGAACTCATTCTCTCTACCTTGATACTCCTGGCGCAACGCCGCCATCGACTCAAAGCCGCGCCGCTTTATCTCTGCTTCGGAGAGTTGTAGGTCCTCAATATCCGATAGCCGTTGCTCATGAGCCAGCTGTAATTTCGTCCGCTCATCGGCATATTGCGTATCCAGCGAGGCCAGTCTGGTCTGGCCGGATTTCTGCTCATCCTTATCGGTTTGTTTGAGTCGCACCGGTTGGTTAAGCCCACCGTCATCACCAGTGCCGGCGCTACTGCCCGGCAGTGGTGAGTCATACCAGCCGGAGACCATCTTCTGCTGCTCGATCACCGTCTCGTTAATACGCTTGAGCGCATCCTGCTTCATCGCCAGGTCGCGCTGAATATTGTTGAGAGCGTTCTGACTTTTCCCGCCCGGGAGCAGGTTGATCGACATGAGGCTGTCATACGGGATGTTTTCGTACTCAGCCAGCTCAGCTTTCAGCTCAACGATTTCTGCAAACAGCTCGCGGTGTTTCTCCCGCATGGTGTTCCCGGACAATACGCTCCAGGTCGCAGAAGCCACACCCATCGCTTTAATTTGCTGGGTGTAATCATTCACGCCCTTCGACAGGTCCGTCACGTAACCGTTCACATCAGACATGGTCGGCAATAGTGCATAGGTCACCTGACGCGCCAGCCCACGAAAGGCCCGGCCCATCTGTTTTTCCATATCACCGATTTGCTGATCCATCGCCTTGAACTGGCCAATGTCATACTCCGACATTGCGACGTTCAAATCATTGTAATGACGGGTCAGCTGATACAGCCGGGCGCCTTTGTTCTCCAACAACGGCATCAGGGCAGAAGCGTCGTTGGCAATCGCCTCTAAATAGTGCAGCTGCGACTTCATCGGCACATTCGTCGCATCCATCGCATTTTTCACTGCGATCAGCGCTTCCGGCCCGGATAGCTCCTGCAGCTTCTCTATGGTCAGTCCCGTGAGCGGAGCAATGTTCGCCATGAAGTCAGCGAACTCACCGCCTTCGTTCTCGGTAAAGTCACCGATCTTATCGTTCACATCCTTGAGGATGTCAGCCATTTTGTCCCCGGAAATGCTGTATTGCTCCGAGGCATAGCCTAATGCCTGAATTTCCTCAACGCTCACCTGAGCAACCGTGGCCATACGCTCAATTTCACGGGCCTGCTGCGCAGTATGACGTACCATAAAAGTGGAAGCCGTAGCGGCTGCGCCAAGGCCAGCAGTCACAGCCCCAATTGAACCAGCGGCCAGAGTCGCTACGCCATTCAACCGTTTCAGGCTAATGTCAGCAGCGTTGATCTGCTTGTTAAATCCACCCGTTGCATCATTGGCGGCGTTGGCATCACGGGCATAACCTCGCAGCATCTTTTTGACGCTGTTGACATCCTTTTCGAACTGCACCGTTTCCGCGTTAAAGCGGAGGTTAAAATCAGCTATCTGGGCACTCAAGGTATATTCCTCCGGCCGCTGTCGCCAATGACATCAGCTCTTCTTCGGTTCGTTCTACTGGGGGTGGTTTCTGGCACTGCTGCTTGGGTAAGAAGTCTGTGTGAGACAACGGCGATTTAGGCACAAAATGGTTGGCATTCCATACCTGAGCGCAAAGCAGCGCCATGTGAAAATCGGCTTTCTCATGGCTAAATCCATGCTTATAGAAATGCTGCCGCCAACCGGTCACCGCCTTGGCACCCAGGCCAGCAAGTAAGGATCGCCAGCACGGGGTTTTAAATTCCCGGGCCAAGTTCTCTGCAAAATCTCGCTCGGCCTCAATTATCCTTTTGGGTCGATCGGTTCCTCAGCCCTTAAGTCGGCAGCATCAGATTCTTCAGCAACTTCAATCACCATCCCGGACATTTCCGCAACCTTGTTATGAATTTCCGTCACCGCCTTCGGTGATAGGTTATTCCATACCCAATCACGGCGTAACTCGACTGATTCCAGATTTTGTAATCGCTCATCATCACGCAAGCCATAAGCCACCAGGCTGACCTGGGACTCAAAAGCCAGCCGATCCCACGCATTTTTCCACTGGGTCAATTCCAGTAAATACTTTTCCCGCTCGACTAAACTGGCGTCATCAGCAACATCTTCCGGTTTTTCGGGCGCCTGAACCTGCAAATCGCCGCAATATTCAATGTGGCTAAATCGATCAAGTCCGGACAACTCCGTCAGCAACAGTACTTGGCCGTTCAATTGATGTGTGTAAGTTTCTAAAAAGGACATCGTTTTCCCTTACTTAATCACCGGCTGATGCCAGGATCGCTTCCGCGGTTTTCGGCTTGCCAACATTTTTAAACTTCACGGTTCGGGTCATATGCTCGTTCTGCGGCACCGCTTGGCCCAAGCTGTTTATGTAGCCGTAAAACAAATGCAGCCCACCATTCGGATACTTTGTGCGGTACCAGGTCGTGACGCCTGCATCCACATCTTTATCAAGCTGCTGCTGTGCGGGATCACCCGGTTTCCAGGCCAGCGTCAATTGGTGTTCACCGCCAGACTTTTTACCCGGTTTGGTTTTTTCCCAATCCGTTTCGTCATCGTCCAGATAATCATCAACATCATCGGCAACCGTAATTTCACCAGGCTGGTAATCTTTAATGCCGGCCAATTTCAGCCACTTCACGTCATCATGAAAATCACCCAATGTTTCAATTGATGCATTGTCTGCCAAACGCCAAAACGTCGTTCCTGCGCCCTTGGTTGCTTCCGTTAATCCTGTCATTCGCTAACCTCTTCGGTGTATTCAATCGTAAAGTTCAAATCCAGTGTTCCCCACGGCGATTGTTCATCCCGGGCATATTGAAAAGAGTGGCGATTAAAGTTGGTCAGCAAACGGTTTGCCGTGTAATGAATATCCAGCTTTTCCCGCACCATCTCGCCGTAACTGTCCAGTGTCGAATCTATGTCAACATCACCTTTGACAAAAATTCGAACCGTTAAAATTCCGGTCCAGCTCTGAGCTGAAAAATTACCCGCAGCCACTTCTCCTTCGGTCACGGCCACCGCGATCGCCGGGAGCTCACTCTCCACATTGACCACACCAGGCAAACCCCGAAACCACCTTGTTATCGGTATGTTTTGGCTGTATTTCTCCGCAAGTTGAAGGTCTTGGATGACCTGCTCCCGAATTGCTCGATTAATTTCCACGTCCAGCTTCCCTCCGAACAATCAGCCGAATTTGCTGTCCCATCGCACTGGACAGCTCCTTTGGCATATCAGTTTTCATCAGTTTTTTGCTGTGCTGTTTGAAAGCGCGGGTGATTTCATTGACGATAGGCACCTTGCATACCTGAATTGGATAACGGCTGTCTGATGTTCGCTGCATAATGTGCCAACGCCCGTTTTTCAGCCGCTGTAAAAATGCATTCGGAAATTTATGACGGCCAACCACGATCGCGGTATTGCCTGAGTGCTGACGCTGGCTGAACCGACCCCGGCTGTTTCGGCTAACGCCGCTGACCTGCATCCGGCCTTGTCTCCGCCTGATTTGGGTTCTGGCGGTATCAATCGAAATCGCCGGCACATCGAACCGGCGTACCCGCACATAAGCCACCGGCATCTTACTACTGGCTTTTTTAATTGTTGCCCGGGGTCGGATCACTTTCTGCTTAATCCGAACTGCTTTCGCGGTATCCTTCACTGACCGGGATATCGCCCGAGTTGCCACCCGGTTAATCGCCATCGCGCTGGCTTTCGGCACAGCCGACCCTTGCAAGGAAGCCAGATTTTTCACCGCCTGGGCCAACTGTCGATCAATCTGGTTCATAGATTCACCACAATATTCCCGCCGTCTGCGTAAGGTCCTGAAGTGACCGTGGCCTGTTTACCCGTTTTGACAAACTCAATCACATCCCCTTGACGAACCTTGACACCAGAGGACGCCAGGAACGACAGCTTCCGGATCACCCCAGACATCGAATCAAACTCATTCGGGGTTTCGTCATAAATAGCAGAAACCGAGTCGCCGCCGTTCACCCGCACCTGAATCGAAAAAGCCAACCAGATCGTCTGGTCGGCTTTTTCCATCGCTTGGTCAAATCGATTGTCGAACATTCCGCCCCCTTACAGGGTCGCGATGATTGCCGCGACTCCGGCTTCAACCGCTTCCATCGCTGTGTCTTCATCCAGATACGGCTCTTCACCGACTTTCAGCAACTTCGGATGGTCGCCGACTTGGCACTGAAACGAGCTCAGCACTTTAACCTGAATCAGTCCTTCATCATTGACCTTGGCCTGAGGCACTCGCTCGTCGTTTAACGACTCGCCAGGCGGCAAATCACCGACACCGACAAGGACTTCTGTCTGATCCTGAACCGGGTCCGCGGCTTCATTGCCTTCACCACCGGCATGATCCTCAATGTCAGATGTTTGCGTTTCGGGGCCTGCTTCTTCGTCTTGAGTGATTTCATCATCCGATTCATCCTCACCGGGCAGCTTGGCTTCCAGCTCATCAATCATGGTATTGAGCTGGGCCTCCGTGGACGTGTCACGGTAAGGCGCGTCTGTAATTCCCAACTCCTGGCACAGCGCATCAATGCGTTTTTTCAGATTGTCTTTACGGCTCATTTTGTTGATCCCATCAAAAATGGGGCACAAGGCCCCATCCTGTTTATCTCAGCTGAAAAAGGGGGTTAGCCCACCTTCACAACCACCACTTTGTTGACATCAATCAGATACATCGCCGGCGCCGATTCCGTCTTAGTCTGACGCACTGCCGGATCCCCGCCTTCGGTCCAGTCCTTGACGTAGCGCTCTGCCTCGTCAAAGCCCTCAGTCTGGGCAGCCAGATCCTGGATTTGACCATACAAGCGAGCACCACGAACCGCGGTATGCGCCAGGATCAAGTGGAAGTCACGCTGGACTTTTTTAGTGCTGCCATCGCGGTCGATGTACTCTTCGTCAACCATAATGATGGTCACATCACCCAGGTTGCCTTTGATGCTGACAGTTGCACCCAGATCTTTCAGGGCGGTTTCCAGCTGAGATTTGGAGCCTCGGCGGGTTTCAAGCTTGTCATTGAACTTGTCGAACTCACACATCAGCGCCCATGTTTTCGGATCAGCGATAATGGTGTTGGTCAACCCTTCGGACTGGGCAGCCCATTTTTCAATATCGGCGACGATGTTGTAGGTCTTCCGGTCCTGATTAGCCCACATCGCCCCAGACAACAGGGTGATGTTGTTATCCGGGTTACGCCCGGCATCGATCTCATAAGGCTCTTCGATGAATGGGCTATCAATGATTGTTTTACCGTCATACACCATTTCTGCACACATCAGCTCTTCACGGTCGCGCACCGCCTGCTCTTCGATGTCCATATTCTGCATCACGATGGCATTCAATCGTTCACCCGCAGACATGGTGCCCCGCACGGGCTCACCCGGGCGTCGTTTGATGCTCTGGTTCGCGCTGACAATGTGCTTGGATTTCACGTAGGCAGGCTTGAAGGTTGAGGTTTTGAAACCCTGATTGCGATCCGGTGCCGCACCAATCATCGGCGAGCAATAGGCTGCAATCTTGGTCTTGTTCGGGATCATATCCAGGTCGACTTTTTCCGTTTTAAAGGTGTATGACTCACGGAAAAAGAAGCGCATGAAAAAGTTGTCACGACGAATACCGGCTTGCGTAATCGCACCCAGCAGTTCACGTGTAGTGAAATTATCAGGCATAGTTAGCTCTTTCTAAAATCGGAGGGAAACGACTTAGTATTCGTCGTCGACGTACACAGCACTCCCCAGGAATGCTGCGCGTTTAGCTTTTTCGGTGATGACAGTATCCGGCCAGTTCACAAAACCAATCCGGAATCCCCCTTGGGTATAAATCGTCGAAAGTTGATCCGAACCTGTGTCTGTCACATTGCGGGCCGACATGGCCACCGCCTTACCTGGTGTACCGTCCCACTTCACCAATGCGGCGGTATCCGTGGCATCGAACATCAACGGCGTTCGTGCCGGGAAAGTTTCGCCGGTCTTGATCGTGGCGCGGGTGGTGACGGGAGTACCAATCAAATAATCATCTGGAACATATTCTGTTACTTCGCTCATTGAAGTTATCCTTAGTCGATACGGGTGTATGAGGCGGCGAGCGCATTGATATTTTGCTGTTCATCGGTCACATCACCGGAGCTGACATCCTGCCCCAACGGGTCCCCATGTTCGGCTGACAAAGTTTGCAAAGCCGCATCGTTCTGGCTCACGGCGCTCACCGGCGCCGCCGATAGAAAGGCTTTGGCATCTTCAACCGAAATCTTCGGGTTGTTGGCCAACTGGTGCGCCAGCGCTTCACGGCCTTTGCTTTCTTCAAGGCCCAGGATCCCCATGCAGCGTTCACGCTCCTGTGTCGCGGGATCGGGGTCGCTTTCCGGTGCTGACGCCTGAGGCTCTGGCGACGGATTCAGATCTTCCTGAGTCGGTTCAGTTTCCGCAGCCGGTTGAGGGGCAGCAGCCACTTGTGGCTTTGCAGCTGCGGCTGGTTTCGTTGCATTTTTGTCCGTCATTGCGGCTCCCATATCAAATTTGCTTGATTGCTTGTTGAAAGATTCGGCCATCAGCTGAATCGCATCCAGACCGTTCACGACTTCATCCGCGAAGCCCACGTCGACCGCCGCCTGGCCTTCATAAACCTGCGCTTCGGTCGCCAATACTTTTTTCACATCAATGCCCATGTATTGCGCGGCCTTGCCGGCAAACATCTGACGGGTTGATTCCGCTTCGCTTTGCCATTTTTCCCGCACTTCTTTGGGGAGTGACTGGTAAGGGTTGCCATCGGCTTTATGGTCACCGGCGGTGACCAGGGTGATTTCCACCCCTTGCTGATTGAGCATCTTTTCAAGATTGGTGTGGGCCATGATGACCCCGACCGACCCGGCAATGCCGGTCTGCGTGATCAGCCGGCGAGTACATGCGCTGGCGATCATCTGGCCCGCGCTGCAGTGCATGTCGTAGCCCAGAGACCAAATCGGTTTAACTTTGCGAAGCTCCGCTATTTTGTCCGCCAGATCAAAACACCCGGCGACCATGCCACCGGGCGTGTTCATGTCCAGCATGATGGCTTTAACCTCCGGATCACTCACCGCTTCGGTGAGACGGTACATAATGCCGTCATAGCCGGTCATGCCTGAATACGGCTTTACGTGGCCGTATTTATGCACCAGGGAGCCATCAATCGGGATCACCGCAATGCCATTCACCACCTGGTAACTGCGATTGCTGGCACGGCCGCGACTAAAGCCTGAAGCGACTTTTTCCATCTCCTGCTCTCGCAACACAACCCCGTCGGTATCCGTCAGTTGCACCACGTTGCCCAGGCGCTGACTCAATGCCGAGAAGAAGACCCGGGCATACCCCGCTTCCAGCGCCAGCGGCCGGTTAAAGGTGTTGCTGATCAGATGTTGTAAGCTATTCATTTGGGCTCTCGTTTGGGTTGTCCGGCGCAAGCGCCTGCAATTTCACCCAGCTTGGGGGCGGCAGACCTTGCGACTTGCGCTCTTCCATTTCCGCCACCTGCTGCTCGAACGTTTCCTGGTAATCCTCACCCAGCAACGCCAGCTCTTTCTCGTAGGTCGAAAGCCCGCCTTCAATCCGAAGAATTGCTTCCTTGACCTCTTTCAGGCCATCAATGGCCAGGCGCCCTGAGCCAATCCAGTCGCATTTGGTCCAGGCATGACGACGATCATAGAAACCAAACCGCGCTTTGCTCGGCAGCGTGATGTACCGGCGAAGCAGCATTTCTTCGAACAACAGGGTGAAGATTTGGCTGGCGAACCGATTGGCAATAATTTTTCGGCGCCCCATGAAATAGCGCCAGGAATCGTTGTGGGCAGCACGGATCGTGCTGTAAGACATTTGCGCGTAATTTTTCGATAACTGGGCATAGTCAACCCCGATCCCGGCCGCAATGTAGCGGATGATCGACTGCTCCAACGCAGCGAACCCGTTGTCCGCGTTGCCGGCACTGTGCAGGTTAATCTTGTCCCCTGGCATCAGGTGAGGCAGTTTCACCCCATTGAACTTCACTTCATTGGAGGCGTAGTAATCCCCGTATGCCATCAGCATCTTCCCGATGGCACCGTCCTGCTTGGATGCACCGAACATAAACTCCATGGCCTGATCAGTTCCCAATTCAGACTCGATGCTGGCGGCATACATGGCGTTGACCACCGCGCGCTGTAAGGTAGTGTTTTGCAGGGTGTCGAGCATTTTCAACTGCTCCAGACTCGACATGAACCGGTTCACACCACGACACTGGCCGCCTTCAGACGGCTCGAAAACATGAATGAATCCGAGGCGACCTGACTTGGTGTATTTCGGGATCCGGCGCCACTGCTTCGGCACCCCGAAATTATCCGCCCCTTCTTCAATATGAAATGCCACCGCTTCACCGTGGCGATTGAAATCCATCCCGCCACGCCGTTCCGGCTTATCCATGGCGTAGTGAGGATTGTTCACCTTCCGGGGAGAGACCATGCGGATACAGGTTGAAAACGGCGAATGATTCCGGTCAATCCACTCCGGTTTCGCCATAATTTCACCAGAAGAGGCATGAGTCTCAGTCGACTCGCGCATCATCATGGTGAATGTTCGACGCCCTTCGGCATCAATAAAACAATTCGGGTCTTCGGCAATATCGCGAAATATCGCCTCAACTTCCCGGACAAACCCCTTGTCCGGTTTGATGCCGAGCAGCAGCCAGTTCGGTTTATAACTAAGGCGAAATTCAGAGCCGATAATGTGGTCTTTGTGCAGCTGGATACCGTTCGCAGCAATGCCGTTATTGCGGATCACATCATCGGTTCGAGCATTGGCCTGCTTCATGACAGGCAGCAAGGCGGCATCCACCGATTTTGACGGCGGATGCCAGTCTCGCATCTGGCCACCAAACCCTGAACCGCCAGCTCTGAACACCGCCTCTCTTAATGGTGTCTGACCATCTGCGGCCAACAGTCCGGTGTTATTCATCAGAATCCGACTCCTGCAGGACGGCGGCGCCGAACATTAGTGATGCCTAACTGCGACTTGAGATCGTCAATATAGGCGCGCAACTCATGCACGTTCGCCCGGTTGTACTCTACCCGGCGGTCCCCTTTCTGGATGGATACCGCCATGGTACCGGTCTGGATCTGGTGGTAAGCGTGCTCCGCTTCACTCAGTCTTTCTTGTAAATTCATCATCCACCTTTCAGTCGGGCGGCCAGTTCAGCGATGCTGGGGCCGGAGGATTGTTGCGCTTGCACCGGCGCTGGCTCATTGAGCTCCAGGCCGAATTTTTGAATCAGGATATTGAGCGCCGCATAGGCGTAGTTCCAGCCATCGAGCGCTTCATCAAATGGGTGATATTGCTTTATCCAGCGCCAGACCTGACGACCGGACTTGTTGTGCTCCAGCTTTTTATTGGCCGAGCACAACTGCTTGAAAAACTCATCGCCGGCTATCTCATCATCCAGCGGAAAGTGAACGCATCCCGGCACCGGCTCGTTGCCTTTGGGTGTCAGGCACAATCGGCTGTATAGGCGTTGCTTGATACCGTCGGTACCGAGGCGGGTCAGGTACACTTTTTTGCTGTTTTTCTTACGCGGGAAGTTTTGGATCGGCTTGCCGTACTGGTTTTCGCCCTGGATTGGGATCACCCTGAGCACCCCATGGGTTCGGCTCATTTCGTATACATCATCGGTCTTGTGACCCATGGCATCCCAGCACCAAAGCTGGACGTCCATTTCGTCACCGTTGCACTTTTTGTAGGTCTTGTTTAAGTCCTTGCCGATGGTGTCTTTCAGCACCTGGCTTGAGAGGTCGCCAAGCCGGACAATATGTGCAACCAGCCAGCACTCTTCACCTGCACCCCAGGCCCAGACAAACAGCTCCACCCGATCATCCTGGGTATCGATACCACCCGTCAGGGCAACGGCTCGATCAGGCACCGGGTTACTTCTTCGCTCGCCGGACCACCAAATCTCACGCCGGGCCTTGAGCTGCTCCCAATCAAGCTTGTCGCCGTTTTCCCCTTCCCACAGTTCACCGAGGATCAGGTTGATAAACGTCTTGAGTTTGGCCGGGTCCTTTCTTTTATGCAGGTACTCCCGAACCAGGCCGACCCAACCATCGGTCATCGTGGTGTTGTAAGCGGCCCAGCAGTGGATCCCGACGCTAACCGGCGTACCCACCGGGTTGTCATCCCCATCGAAAAAATGGATCCCATCTTTGGTCCAGGTGAAGTCCTCAGCCATCCAGCGGCCGGCCTTCTCCATTTTCAGCAAATCGCGATAGTAGATTGGCTGTTCACACCCGATGCACCGGTAATGTGCGGTCCGGGCTTTTTTCTCGATGGACGGTTGGTCATTGTCCCATTTGAAACCATGCTTGGTTTCGGCGCTGCCCCACTCGAGCACCTGTTCGTGGCCACACTGAGGGTGAGGACAAGGGAGATAGAACCGAAAGGTCAGCTCCATCTCTTTCATCAGTTTTTCGATATGGGATTCACCGGCATTGGTCGGCGTCGTTCCCCAGCGCTCCATCGGGAACGCGGCACCTTCAAGGCGGGTGCGAGCCAGAGAAATCGGGTCCCCTTCTTTGCCCAGCTCCCAGTCCCAGCCATCGACCTCATCGCCAAATAAGGCCGCCTTGGTGATCCGCCGCATGTTCTTCGGTGTGGCGGCGCCCAAAATATCGAGGATCCAACCGAGACCGACTTTCTTTTTGGTGGTGTTGTTTTGGTCCCGGGCAAACAGGAACGGGAATATCCGCCGCATGACAGGCATTTCTTCCCAGGCCCCGTCTATTTCATCAATGCAGAACCCTTTGGCATCATCGTCCGTGGGTTGATAAATCACCGTGTTGGTTTTGAACTGGTGCAGCATGCAGGTAACGGCTGCCACCAACATTTTCGACCAACCGATCCGCGCTGATTTCTGGAAAGCTAACCGGCGAATCGACCGGTTACACATCATGTTCAGAATCGCGACCTGAAATGGCAGCGTTACCCAGGCCCCTTCATCCTGAGAGGATCCGGCGGCCAGGCGATAGTGTTCATTCGCCCACTCAGTTCCACTCACTGGTGGTGTCCGCTTCATCCCCGACAAGCCACGCTGGACCGCCGAATGGATCGCCGTCCATGTAATCTGAGAAATCTGGTCGAACATCCGCACACTCATTTGACGCAGCGGCAATTTCCGCCTCTAAAACCTCAACCGCCTCAGGCGGCATGTCCGGCCATACTTTTTTCATTTTGGGGAGCAGGCCATCCAGGCGAGACGTTAACCTCGAACTGACTTGCTGCAAGGTATCGACGATGATCTGTAGCGGGCCATATGACTTTTCAAACAGCACCCGCTTTGCCCGCTTCATGGCGATCGTTTCGCGCTTGTCTTCATTCGCCAGCCGCTTCTTCTCCAGTTCCAGATCTTCTTCCGGGTTTTCTGCCGGCGTTTCCGGTTTTGATTCGGCCTGTTTGGCTTGTGATTTGTAACTGATGTAGGCGTGATTACACGCCAGAGGATCCATGCCGTTCCGCCCCTTGGCAGCAGGCAAGATCCCTTGACTCATAAGGTTTCTGACCTGTCTTTCGCTAATTCCAAGGAGCCTGGCAATATCCGACTGAGTAAACTTTTTGTCGGGATTGAATATGCTGCTCATTCATGGTTAAAAACCGGAAACCGGAAACCTCCAAAATCAAAAAAAATTTTTAACGAGGGCTTTTCTGCGAGGTCCAGCCCCCGTGGTAACACCGGATCGCCCAAAGGACCCGCTTACCATCGCAGTGTGCGACCGCAATCTCACCATGTCGAACACAGCCTGTAATCCAGAAGCGTCACCAACCGGCTGCTGTTCTCATCTGTCTGACCTCAGGTCGTAACCTCTCAATCCTACTGGAATTCAAGAAAGAGGGACGATGGTGATTGGTTTCCGTAACGATACTCACGCCTGATCCGTGCTTCGTTACCCGCCTGCTTGGGAGTTAATAGGTCATATCAGCTCTCCTCTATGTAATGAAGTCTTTTGCTCATGGGTATAGGGTGGGACCTCGGTCTCACCCCATACCCATCAACAAAAAGCCCGGTGGTTCACCGGGCTCTATCACAGAACAGCAACCACCCTAAGGCGGCTCTACACATTGGCGCAGCTGCTCGATATAGGTGGTTATCTGTGCCATCTCACTCGTTGGCACGATAAACACCTCCTCTTTTGTGTCATGAATCGTCTGGTTCAGTACCGGCTGGGTCGCCACGCACGGGGGCGCTGGGGTTGTCGGGGTTGACACGCACCCGACCAAACTGACGCAAATAGCCAGCAGGATCAGCTTTGGCCTGAGACAACCGCTCTTGACGCTCTTCATAGGCATCCCTTCGTTTCACTTGCGTGAACAGCTCCAGCATCAGCACCAACAATTTAAGCGCTGTCGCTCCCATCTACATCCCCGCGTTCTTCGAGTGCTTATAGTTCCCGGCGAGATAATTCCATCCCACAGCAAACCACCAGGGCCAACGCCGCTTTAACTCTTCCGGAACGTGGGCATCCACCTGAGCGATCAGGCCAGTTAAAACCCCGAGGAACGCAACCGCGCCCCCTAACCACGCCGGGGACGATTCTGCCGACATTGCTGCCTCACTGGCTGAGACCGGCAGTGCCACACACAACATCCCGACAACGGCGGCCATAGCGACGAGCATTTTCTTAAACACCTTCACTCACTACATCTCCTTTGCTTATCTGGCCAATTCAAGTGGGCCATAACACTTTGGATAGGTGCGGCTGTCGGGGCTGGACTCCTGCCATCATTGATTTCCCCCGGCCGCAAATTCTTACCGCTTAATGACGGATGATTTCGAGCTCCCACTCCTGGCCGGCAAACCGCTCCATCAGTCGACCAAAGGCGATACGGCTGTTTAATACGCCCCATCGCGCCGGGTGAAATTCAGTGCCGGGCGCAATGCAGCCTTCAACTTCCTCCGGGAAGTTCGCCGCATGGATCAGGCAGTGGGTTCGTTGAGACGGCCCTTTCACCGTCACGCCCAGGTCTGGGTTCTCCAGGACAAACCCTTCACCAAACCTCGGCGAATGATTCGGCTTCACCCGGTACACCCCAGGTGGCACACAGCTTTTATTTTTTCGGTTGCTCAACCATTCCCGTTCGACTGTCTTGCAAATCACTTCCCCGTTCGAAAGCAACTCTCCGAACGTGCCGACACCCGGGATGGATTTCGTGATCAGGGTTAATCTGGCTAAAGTTTTTACTTCGCTCATGGCTGCTCCACTTCATTCACCACGCGGCGCTCCCGCTCCATTGAATGTTTCAGTAACTCATGGTTCTTATGCTTGTAATACCAACTCAGCACAAACGACAGAACGCCAAGCACAATCCCCACGAGTACCCCCCACTCCTGCACTGTGAACAGACTAAAAAACGTCGACCATCCCGCCCAAAAGCGAGTCGAGCCGGTCGAGATCTCTTCAGCCCTGACGGTGACAGGAAAAGCTGACCACCACACAGCGACTCTCTTAAACATGCTTTTCATTTCGTCTTGCATGATGATCAAAAAAGGCACCTTACGGTGCCCCCTCAAACAATGAATTGTATTTCCTGAATTTCAGGCATAAAAAAACCGCCAAGTCGGCGGTTCATCGTGAATCTGTACATTTATCCATACTAGATATATATACACTAATATGCCCCGTTTTTATTTTCAAGCGCTTTTTTGAACATCGTCCGGGCTAATTGATCATAGCTGACTAACTGAGCCCGAATACTATCGACATGCGGTTGCCAGACCGACCAGTGATTCTGATAATACCGTTGTCGTTTCTTCCAAAAAGACTCGGAGAAGTCATCCTTCTCTTTACAGTCGAACTCCACCAGCGCGGCAATCAATGCAGAACGTGTCGACACGGGTTGATATTGCAGCTCTGAGTTGTGATACCTTACATCGGCACCTGAGGTTTGTTCCAACGCCAAGCCACCAGCAATGAGTGGGACCAATGTTTCTACCCGCCGAAAAGTTCGTTCCTGAATGAAAACGCCATGCCCGGCTAACTTCATTGCCCAGTCATGAAGCAGGTGGCTGAACAAGCGCTGTCGATTTTCCTGAGCGTTCCAATAGGGAGATGAGTAAGCAAACAGACTCCAGTCAGCCAGATGAGGGGATACTTTCTCAATCTCATCGATAACGGCTAAGACTTTCGCACCGTCTATTCTTGATGCGATCTCCATGTCAGCAGCACCGAAGCCGCCACCACCAACACCGTGATTGTATTTGGCCTTGATCCCTTCAGTCGCCATCCCAATAGCCGCCGGCATACCCCATTTTTCGATATTTGTGATTAGCCCCATAATGCACCCCTTCGCCAAATGAGAAGATCATACCTGTTGATAAACACAGTATCAAACCACTCACACAGCAGGAATCTCTCTTCGCAGTGGATCTCGGGGCTTTAACGAGACAGGCGTTGCTGTCTTTCCTCAGGACCTCTCACCTTATACTGCTGAAAATAAAGGTATTATTTTCCATTGCTGAGAACTGATAAGGTCTCGTTATATGCACATGCTTGTTTTGCCCGAAAGCAAAACCGTGCGCAGCTATCAAATTTGGATATAAGCTATTGATACTTAATGTTAAAGCGCTAACATCCAATCAAAACAGTCTGAGTGTTATCGAGCATGCTGCCTAATACTCTGTTATGTTCCAGGAGAATTGATTTGCTAGGGAAGTTGTTTGGTAGAAAAAAGGAAGAGCCTCTTAAAGCAAATGAGGTGCGTGTGGTTCTTCCTGATGAGTCCTACACGCTTATGGAATGGAAAGAGGACAGCTTGCCGTGTGTTGGGATGCTCAATTCTGCACTCAGTGACTTCGAGCACAAACAGATTTTCGGATGGCACCTCTCGGTGATAATCGACTTTGATGAAACAGTCGAAAATGGAATGCCGTCGGAGGAAGAAAGAGAAATAGTCGATCCGTTCTGCGACAAATTAGACGAAGAAATCAAAGCAGGTGGAAACGCTTTGTTCCTTGTCAGAGAAACTTGGAACAAAACTCGACGCCTGGTCTGGAGAGTTTACGATCCAGAAATTGCACACCAACACCTCCAGTACTTAGTTGATCACCAAAGGCATCCTCGGCCTTTTGATTGGCGCATGGAACAGGACCTTGAGTGGAGCCAAGCCGAATGGTATTTCAAGCAACTGAGAACATAACAAGTGGCTGTTGTCGGACGTGCCTACGCTGCGCTCCGACACGCCGCAAAGCCAAGCGTTAAGCAATTAAGTAAAAGGAATCTAATAATTGTGAAGTATCCAATAGCTCTTTCCCAAAGGATTGATGAAGTCTCTAAAATCGTCGAATGCTGGCCAGTTGAAAAAGATCTGACGCAAGTTCTAAATTGGCTTATGCAGTTTGACAATGAAGATATCGACTTAGGCGTTAGAGTTATTAAAAACCTCAATGTAATCGGGTTTGAAGACTTAAATACGGCACTAACTATTGCTTATAGTAAGTTGGAAAGAATGGCTGTCGATAAAGGAACCAAAATAACAAGTCGGAATACACTTTTTGCTGGCATAGGTGATGGCGCAAAAAGTGGAGCGATGATTGGGTACAATTTTAGAATCATCAATGAGCTGTCAGAAGATAATTTTATGGATGATGAATCTATGAATTTTCTAGAGGCCGGAATGATCGACAATATCGTTCTTGTGGATGATATAGTGGGTACAGGAAAGCAGGCAACTGATGAAATAAAGTCTTTAACTCAAACAGTAACACCTTTGGGTGTTAAAAATATCTTTTTGCTAACGGCTGTTGGCATGCAAGATGGTATTAAAGCAATATCTTCAAACACGAAAGCTCATGTATTTAGTGCATTTGAGTACTCAGAATTAGATACCGTAAATTGCCTGGATTCGCCATTTTATGAAGGTATTCCGCACGAAGAGCGCCAGGATGTAAAAAGTCGACTGGAATACTATGGAAAGGTAACAAATAAGTCTCCACTTGGGTATGGCGGCATCGGAGCTCTCATAGCGTTTTACTACAATACCCCAAATATTTCTCTCCCGATTATTTGGGGTAGCAAAAATTCCTGGCTGCCATTATTTAAGCGTGCTGTCAAGATTAACGGAATAAACTCTTACTATAAACAGATAGAATCAAGCATTACAAAGAAAAAGAGAGAGCCATCCCAAGGAAAAGAAAATGAATTAGTCATACTAGTAGAAGGAAAGCAAGATGAAGTATTCTTTGATCATGTTGTTTCTCTGATTAAAGATAGGCTTCCTTTTGAAAAGGTAAGCGTTATTTCTATGGGAGGATTTGGGTCTAAAAAGCTCATTGAGAACATATCTCGCTTAAACAAAAACTGCTTATTTATTGTCGAGGAAGACGAATTTGCTCCTCCTAAATTGGTAGAGCGCTTTATTCAGAATCTTGGTGACAATCCACATATTCTTGTTAAGTCGCTCATTCACTTTTTAGATCTAGACTCGTTATCTGAGAATGAAAGGTGGTCTGGTTTCTTTGCACGAATTGAAAGGTTAGGCGATCTAGGTGATCGAGATAAAATGAGAAGATTAGAGAAGGAAGTGCGAATGATGCTTCATCGTAGTGAGTCTCGCACTAGAGAACTATTTTCCTCACATCTTGATGCAGAAAAAATAGCAGCATTGGAAAGTGAATTAATTGAGAGAATATCAGAGCTTAAAAATGCTTAACAAGGCGCTGCTGGCGGACAAATTTCCGCTGTGCTCCAAAATTGCCGCAGAGCGCGGCGTTAGGCTTCAGGAGGAATTATGTCTGAATTATGGAAATCAATTGTAGCTGATGTTACAAAAAACATTATCGACAAATTATTGATAGGTGCAATTGTTGGGATCGCTGTTTTTTATGCTACGTATTTGCTCGACGAAAAAAAGTCTGTTAATGACGCATATGTTGAGTTTAACAAGACCAAAGTTATGAAATTAGCCGAGGTATGGGAACAGGCTTACTTGCTCAATACGTCTCTAAACATGTATCGTGATTACTACAATTCAGTTGACAACGAAATTAAGTCAGAGTTTGTCAAGATGCAACAACAGCTTAAAGACGGTGTTTCTCCTGCGCTAGCAGAATCTAATATTCTCCTGGTTGAGAAAAAAATAGCCCAAGACTTTAAGGTAAGTATCGCTGAACTTGACCAAAAACACTTAAAGTCATTTAACGATGTATTAAGTAAAAATATGTTTTGGGTAGAGCAAGAACATTTAATACCTCTATTGGAGTACTCAAAAGTCGTTAACGAAATAGCTCGAATAGCTCCATTGAAAAGTGACTCATCTAAAGAAAGGCTTAAATTATTGCGTTCACAAGCTGACGAATACTCGAAAACGATCAATGATGTGAGAGATCAACTGTTACAGCATTCACTCTGAAAAAGCCTAACGCGCAGGGTGAGATCACATGTGTTTACTTTTTGAACAGCTGTGAATTCCCTCGGGCTGGTTGAGTGATTATTAGACACCTCATGCATTTCACACCTGGGGCAGATGGTTAAAAATCCCTCTATTTGTAGATCCCAACGTGCCTTACATGTGGTGATTTTACAATTTGTTAACTCACGCTCTCACCCTGGCCTAACGCGGCCACATGGACTCCCCCAGTTGTCAACAACAATGCCAGGTAACGCAAAGCTTGGTACTGCTGCTCTTCATCCGTCTGGTTCCTGACTCTTGCTACCATGATTATTTGCGTATAACCCAGCTTTGCCTGCTATCGCTCTCGGGCCCAGTAATGAGACGCGCCGCTGACTACCATCCCAACGATAGCCAGCGGAATACTGGCAAACACCAATAGAACGTTTGATCGCGTTATTGTTTTTGGTTCAACAGCTTGCCTTGGTGATCCTCTCCGTGGATACTGAAGCTATGTTTGGCAAATCAATGCCATAGATGATGACATGGTGGCCTCCGGTGATTTCGTGTTCAGACTTACCTAGTGTTGCAAAGCCTGATGAGGGGTGCCCATATGATTCGTTATAGCGCTATTTAAAGCTTTTGGTTAAGGAAGAATATATGCCATTAAAAAATAAGGCCGGATATTCAGGTTATCAACGTAATCCAGACGGCACATATATTTGTGGAAAAGCCTATACCGGCTATCAACGCAACCCAAATGGTACGTATGTTTGTGGTGGTGCCTACAACGGGTATCAACGCAACCCAAATGGTACGTATGTTTGCGGTGGCGCGTATACCGGGTATCAGCGTAACCCTGATGGAACATATGTTTGTGGCGGTGCCTATACTGGCTACCAACGTAACCCAAATGGAACATATGTTTGTGGCGGTGCCTATACCGGGTATCAACGTAACCCTGATGGAACATATGTTTGTGGCGGTGCCTATACCGGGTATCAACGTAACCCTGATGGAACATATGTCTGTGGTGGTGCCTATACCGGGTATCGACGTAATCCAAATGGTACCTACGTTTGTGGTAACAAATACACCGGGTATCAACGCAACCCAAATGGTACGTATGTTTGCGGCGGTGCCTATACCGGGTATCAGCGTAACCCTGATGGAACATATGTTTGTGGTGGTGCCTATACCGGCTATCAGCGTAACCCTGATGGTAGCTATGTTTGTGGTGGCGCGTATACCGGGTACCAGCGTAACCCTGATGGTAGCTATGTTTGTGCAACTGCATAATGATTGGCTAAGCTAGTTTGCTTAATTACAAAATGGACGTAACCGCTATATAAACACAGCCTGAGGTGAAATTAACTCCCCCGTTCTAGCAACACGCTGCTATGCCTGCTCCTAAAACGGGGGGACCTCACCTACTCCAGCGCCCCCAGCTCGAGGGCCTTTTTCAGTGTTGCTTTCACGTACTCGAGCTGTGAACCATGCCGTTCTTCCCAGGCTTTGGGATCATCATGAAAACGGCGGTGCTCGTTGGTTTCTAAAGGGATGGTGAAGAGATCATGAGTTTTGCCGCCCATCTTCCCTTCGCCGTGGCCGATTAAGTGATGAGCGACGACGTTTTCGGTTTTACCGGTGATCACACAGGGCAACGAACGCACAAACTTCAGATACTTTTCGCTACGCCAGATAAGCTCTTTTGGCCGGGCCATGTACATCGCTGGTGGCTCGTCATCCACCTTGAGCTGGATGGGTTTCACCCGGTCGGCCAGCAACGCCTTCGTATCGACTTCAAACCGTTCATCACTCTCGCGGCGAAGCGTAAGCGTCTCTGATTTGGGTTTTGGTCTTAGACCAAACATCTCATCGACGACAGCGCGCGGCAGGCAGTCGTACACGCCATTCACCACACTCCACCAGCAAAGCTCAGGTAACGAAACCGCCCGATATAACCTCAGCTGGTGCTTTACCGTTTCGAGGCCCCACAGCATGACATTACGCCTGGCGATCGCCCTGCCCTTTTCACTTGGATTGATGCGCTCCTCATTGTCATGGTGCCAGCAAAGCCGGATGGCCCCGCTGGCGTAATCCAAGAACGTCAGGTTTTTATCGCAATAGTCACTGTCCGACAGCTGGCAATGTGGGATCCGCTCTAACCAGTGATAGAAGCTGCCCAGGCACTTCTGGACATCCGGATGAGCAAAGAACTCGAGCAACCGCTCATCATCCACCAGCGATGTTGAACGATCCGGTAACACCGGACGGTTCAGCTTCCCGCTTGGCACGTTCACCAGCTCTTCCGGTAACGGCATGACCACCAGCCGGTTACCCTGGCTCATTTTGACCAGCTCAGATAACAGGGTTTTGCCGGGTTTGAACATCATCAAACCCAGATCAGGCTGCAGGAAAGGTTGAAGGACTAACAACTTAACGCCTCCTCAATCATCTTGATCGCTTCCCCCCGCTTGATCATGTCACCTGTAAAGCGCAGTACCGTCCAGCCTCTTAATGCCGCGGTATTGTATTTCTCGCAGTCCCCTTCAAACCCTTTTCCCCGGGTGTGCCGGCCATTCGTCCAGGTACCGCCCTCAACCTCAATCGCCACGAGCAGATCCGGATAAGCAAAATCGAATCTCCACCGACGCTTTTCATGGAACCGGTACTCAGCGACAGGCACATCCAGCTTTACTGCCCGAATGTGCGTTAACAGCAAACGCTCTAACTGACTCACAGCACCACCTCTTCATTCCATACGGGATTCAGTTCGGCTTCAACGCGCGCCTCACGCCCTGATCCGGCAACAGTAAGCGAGGTCACAAAGTGTGGTATTCCCTGGTGGTGATAAACACGCTGCTTCTCATAACAAATGCAAAGCGCTTCAACAGCTTTGCTATCAGGTAACATACGAATAATCATCAGGCTGCCACCGCCTTTAAATGACCGGTTTCAATCAGCTTTTTGCGGAGCCAGATTTCACCCTTGCCGGTGATCATCGCTGTATGGCTGATGCGGGTCTGAGAGTTTGTCTCATACGTCCCCTGCTTCACCGTAAAGTAGCCTCTCTCGACATACTCCTGGTATGGCAGGTTGTAAGAATCCCCACGGCTCATGAATACCTTGATCTCCCGAAGAATACGGAAGATGGTCACCGGCCCTAGCCCGACCGTCTTGGCGAACTGACCCAGCTTCACCCCCTTGTCTGCACCAGCAATCGCATCGGCAAACTCAACTTTCGGTTTGGCTACCGCCAGGGCGTGATTTTTGGCTTCTATCTCCTTCGCCTGGTTGGCAGCTAATTGCAGAGCTTCAGCAAAAGAGCCCGGGACTTTCGGTCGGTTCTGCTTTTCCAACTCTTGCCAACGATCCACCACGACTGCGGTGAACTCCGGACATAAACGCGCCACCACAACCAATGTATTTCGTCGGTTCAGGTGATATTCGTAATAGGTCCTCTGGTTCTGTGGGTGAACATAGGGGGTCTCCTTAATCTCAGGAACCCCATCACTCGGCTTGAGTACTCTGCCGCTCACCAATTCACGAATAATCTTCATCACATTGTCATGGCGTTTATTGGTTAGCGAAGCAATCTCGTGACTGCTCATTGTCATTTCTGTTTGGGTCGTCAGTTCAAACATTGGTCATCCCTCCACCAGCCAAAGCTTATGCGTATTCCCTGTCTGCTCGTTGTTCATGATCCGGATGTTGGCGCCGGCCTTACGTGCTTTATCTAACAGTCGAACCAACTCACAGACATGCACACCCAGCTCGTCGCACAGTTCCTTTGGCGTCCACACTCTGGCGCGGGATACCATCAAGGCTCGAAGATCCTTTTCACTGGCCATTCCTTCCCCCTAGTTCGTCCAGAAGCTGCTGTCGTTGTCGTGACATTTCCGCGATACGGCGCTTACTGGAATCGATCGAATCCTGTGTGGCTCCCCAGTCAATCGCGCGCAGCAGTGCCTGGTTTTCGTTGTTGATTTCCAACTCCAGATCGCGAATCTTGTTTTTCAGCTGCGTACGTTGATCTGGTTTTGGCTTCGAAGCTGGTTGAGCCGCTGCCGGTACCGCATAACCCCGGTCTTGCTCTTTGGCCAGCCAGGAGTTGATGAACCGCTCGATGCCAGATTTGGTTTTGCGGCGGCGAGGGTTCGCAGCAAGCCAGCCGATCATGTTCCGGAACTGCTGGTGGACGTCCACCGCCGGGTACAGCCCTGCCAGTGCCTGAACGTCTTCGGCGTACAGCGGGAACAGCGACTTGTCATTCAAGACCAACTGAAAAACAGGTTGCCGCTCGTCGGCATCGAGCTTGCTCGGTGCATTAGGGATCTGTTTGTTTGTATATGGTTTGGATCTGTTACTGGAATCGGTAATATTCCCACTTCCATGGTTTTGGTAATCTTCCCGATTCGACTCGGTAATATTTCCATTTCCATCCGGTAAAATTACCGAATCCATTTGGGAATCCTGTTCAGTTGCAGGAAACAGTAACTCCACCAGCCGATCACCATTGATCTGGTAATGCGTTGTCGGGACGCCATTGGCCTTCTTCACCCGGCTCTGAATCACATCACCCAGCCGCTTCTTGAGCTGGCGAACGGCGTAACGCACCTGGTCTGTGGTCAGGCACAGTTCAGTGCCCAACTCGTCATTTGATTTATAGAACCACTCACCGTCGGCTTTGGTGCTGGACCAGAACACCAGCTGAGACAGCACGGCAGCATGGGTGTGGTTACCCTCGCAGAATTTGATATATGGACGTGGAATGCTGATCGCTGCTGCCTGACCAGATAGCTCACGCACGACGTCGAACAACCTAGCCATTACGCCACCTCCAAACGTGTTGAGCGGTTTTGATAAACCAGACCGCACGAACTGGGCTCCTTGGTTGAAGCGCGACCAAACAACCAATAGAATGCATATGCGACCAAATGACTAATGCAAGGAAAGTGAAATGTCTGGACATCTACCGTCTGATGGAAGAAGAGGGAATTACCCTCGAAAACAGCCTCCACCGCCGCCTCCACAAAGGCCACCACAGTCGTAATAAAAGGAGAAGCAACATGAAACGCCACGAGCAAGAATTCAACGTTATCTACTGCTACAGACTGGAAAAGTACCTCTACACCTTCTGGCGCAGAACCTACAACCTCGTGGTGTTTCTCCAAATTTTCCTGAGTACCATGGTGTTCTCTGGAGTAGCTGGTACTCAATGGTATGGTGCTATCATGGCAAGCCTGACGATTGGTGCTTTCGTCTTTCGCCCCGACAGTGCGATGGCAAACGCCAAAGCTCAGATGTCCGAGTACTCTCGTGTGAGACTCCATATGAGTAAAATGGATGATAAAGAGCTGTCGGATGAACTTCATCGGCTGAAGCCTAAAGACAGCGACCCTCTCGGTTGTTTCGAAACTCCGGCTTACAACCGGGCCTCGATTGAATGTGGCCAAGTGGACTACGTAGATAGCCTGACGACTTTCGAAACGTTTCTTGCCTGGCTGGCCGGAGATCTCCCCAAAAAGTAGAATCTCCCCCTCAAAAATCGCTTTGAAAAATGAGCGGCTGATTTCTACGACACCATATTTGCCCACCATGAAATACCGCCATTGGTGGTTCTCTATACGGGCCTTTAGTGCTATTCTCCTCATGACTTCTCCGGGTTCTTTCGTAGGTTTTTCGGGGTGGTTAGTGATTTTTCCTCGCAAGAAAATTCACATCCTGGCTTTAAGTCGTTGCCGCGGCTTAAAGCCAACTCAATTCTTTTCTCTACCGTTTGGATATGCAGATCGCATCGAGCCTTGAGTATCTGAAGCCGTTCCAGTTCGAACCGGTCTCCTTCAACGTCCTGCTGCACACGAATCACTCGGCAAGAGTTCATCGTCATATCCGACATCTGCTTCACCATTTCCCAGAACTGATCTGTTTTCATACGTCCTCCGCGTATAAAGCATCGAGCTTGAGCATGAAGGCCTCGAACATGCCCTGATAGTCATTCTTCAACCGCGCAATGGTCTTCCGTTCCCGGGAGTCAAACACACCGTCGGCCCTCGCCTCTTCTATGGTTTTATCCAAAAGCCCCTTCACCGCATTCAGCTGCAAGTGGCAATCGAACATGTCGACGCTGTCCAGCTGTGCCACTCGTGGGCGCGCCACAACCATGCTGCCAACACGCTCTGCAAAGTACTCAGCAACGTATGACGTCATCGTCAGATCGGCCATCTCCACCAGCTCATCAACACTGAAGAAGCGCGAGCCTTTCTTTTCGTACAAGTGGTTATTGAAGCTATCCACGGACATCCCCAAAACCGCAGCAACCGCTTCCTTCCCACCGGTTACCCCCGCAATGGTCTTGTTCACCATCTCTTTCTTGTTTATCACCATCTGCTCCTGTGTTTGGTGGTTAGTTCCTTGGTTTTTTTGAGGTATCTTGATTTCCAGGCGTGGGGAAAACATCCTCAAATGAGCAATTGGCTCCCATACGGTTCAATGCTTCGACGATACGCCAACACATGTTTATGTTCGGCGTACGTATCCCCTTTTCAAAGTGAGCAATAGCTCCTTGCGTTACCCCAACATGCTCAGCCAACTCATCCTGAGAGGCATTAATTGAGGTTCGAATAGCTTTAAGATTTGACATAAATTCTCCTTACGACCGGAACAATAATACATAACGTAATTTTACACCACAAGATCATATTACATTTTGTGACTACAGCCACTTATTACAGCCTGTAATAATTAGAGAATGAAAATGCAATGGAACATGCTGGTAAAAGCCAGACTAAAAGAGCTAGGGATAACCCAGGAGAAGTTGTCTGAGAGATTGGGCATAACTCAGGGGGCGGTTGCGCATTGGTTAAACAAACGCAGAGAACCATCGCTAGAACAGATCAGCCAAATTTTAAAGGCTGTTGGCCTTGATAAGTTGACTCTCCATTCAGATGGAACGTTAGAATATCCTGACAACGTCATTTCGAATGTAACCCAGATAGATATTCAGCCTTTTGATAAACAGCGGTTCCCAGTGTTAAGTTCAGTCCAGGCCGGGGCTTGGACTGAAGCAATCGAGCCCTGTTCAACTATTGATGTTGATGAGTGGTATGTCACGACAGAGCGCACCAGTGAACGTTGCTTTTGGCTTCGAGTTCAAGGGGATTTGATGACTTCAGCTACGGGTGTTAGCTTCCCTGAAGATACGCTTGTTCTAGTGGATACTTGCAGAGATGCTGAAAATGGATCGCTGGTTGTCGCAAAGCTCACAGATGTAAATGAAGCTACTTTTAAAAAGCTCGTCATCGATGCCGGGCAAAAATTCCTGAAGCCATTAAACCCTGCCTACCCAACCTTACCTATCAACGGTAATTGTAAAATTATCGGCGTGGTCGTCGACGCAAAACTGAAACTAATTTAACGGACGGCTTTAGCTAGCAGCCATTCGCATTCGCTCTACTTTCAAACCGCCTTTTGGCGGTTTTTTTGTATCCCCAACATTAAAAATTACATTATGTATTTACACGGAAAAATACATAATGTAATTTAATAGAGCATTAAGGGCATTGGAACCAAAGGATAGACAAGTTGTATTTGGATTAACGAGTACCACTGAATTGCGAGGAAAAACGATGCAGAAACAAGAAGCCGGAAACCTCAGTGTTGAGGATCGCACCACCAACTTCCCCAAGTTGATGCAAGAGCTTGATGGCGGAGTCATCTCAAATGTCATGGGACTGGCCATGTCGAACGTTGCCCGAGCTGTTTCGTACAGCGACAAAGCCGGCAACGTGAAGATGGACCTCAAGCTGAAGCCCATGGGCACCAACAACGAGATGGTTGAAATCACGGTCAACATGTCGGTGAAGGAGCCAAAAACTGGTTTCGGCGCCAAGAGTGAAGACTTCCAGTACACCTCAATCGCGTATGTAGGGAAAGGCGGCAAACTGACCTACGACCGACCAAAAGAAGACGTTCACGGCCAAGTCGTTATAGAAGACGCCGTGCTGCGGGAAGTTCGCAGCTAATACACACCACCCGATTCAATCACCTGAAAGAGAATAATCATGAGCATGGACAAATCTGCAATTCAACAAATTCAAGAAACCGGCAGCGCGAAAGAGTTTCTGGCCCAGCTGGCTGGCACAGGGTTTCCTGTTGCGGCGCTCCCTGAAAACTTCGCACTGCACAGCCTGGAAAGCTACATGCCTAACCGCAACACTTTCCGCGGCCTGATGAAAACGGCCAACATCGATGAATTTGTTCGCTACCACGAAGAGTATCAGACCGAAGGAAACCAGTGTTTTATCAACGCCGACAGCATGTCCGCGTTAACCATCTTTGACCTGGGCACTCACAATATGCCCGGCCATTGCAAACACCAGGCGCAACTCACTTTACGCAAAACAGCACTGTTTCGTGCCCTGCTGAACGTGAATGAAGAGCGCCTCGGACAAAAGCAACTGGCCGAGTGGATCGAAGATTACAGCGCGTCGATCCAAGTGTTTTCGACCACCGGTGACGTCATTGATAACGCGGTCGCCTCTGCCGCGGTTCGTAACATGAAGTTCGAATCAAAAGCAGGCCGTGAATCAAGCGTTGATGATTTCAGTCAACACCAATCTGAGTACGAGTCGATTGCTGTTCGTACCAAAGATGAGTTCCCAATGCCTGCCGTGTTCAAGTTCACCTGTGAGCCCTACCTGGGGCTTGATGAGCGCGTGTTTGAACTACGCATGAGCACCATCGGGAACGATACGCTGGTGCTGCGGATCAAGAAATTAGAGCAGCATCAGGAAGAAATGGGCGAAGAGTTCCAAGAGAAACTTCAAGCCAAGTTCCTGTCGGAAGAAATCGAAATCGACACCTTTATCGGCTCGTTCTCTTCATAACCAGATGACGCGCCCTTTCAGGAGGGCGCTTCTTGCGAGGAAAAATCCATGTCGAAGAACTGTTTAACGTTTGTTGCAGAGTTCGATAGTCCGGCAAAACCGGAGCTTAGCACCGAGATGGAAATTTGCGGTGGAAAAGTCATCGCAGTCTTTGTCGGCAATGCCGTAGCAGAACTCGATGAACAGACAGAGCGAAATAATGAATTTCAAAGATCTGCTGATATATCGCAAATGTACGAAATTGCTCGTTCACTAACAAATCACAGCATGCATTCAATCGTTGAAGGGTTGTATGACGCGGGATACCGGAAAGACTAGCCATGGCTACAACATTTCAAACAAAACACGGGGTGATTACGGTCGGCAAGCCGTATTACCTCTTCCCATTGGGACAGGTGGTTGACCTGAAGCTGATACGGCATGAAAACCAAGAGAATGGATGGGGAGTCAGCAAGCCCTACCCGGTTTCAACTGAACTCACTTCCGATCTGCTAAGCGACTTTGCCGATCAAGCCAGCAAGCTATTGTAAGGTATGCTGGCGCTGAACAAAGCGCCCCACGCTTCAAGCAATACCGCGCATTGAGTCTGCGCATTTAAAAAGTCAACCACCAGTTCTGCCCGTTACTGGTGGTTACCTTCAACATCATAACCAGATATATAGGTCACATACATGAGTAGATCTCAAATCGCGATTGTTACGCTGAAGAAGGCTTCTGAAGAGATCGGTCTGAGCACCAAAACATTGCGAGAAAAAGCTCGTGACGGGTTCTATCCATCCACTGTCATGAGAAAGATTCACGGCACCTGGATGGTAGATATTGAGGAATGGAACCGATGGCACCGAATGCAATAGTAGATAACCTTCCATCAGGGGTAGAAGTTCGCGGCAACTCAGTGCGAATTTCTTTCTACTACCGGGGGAAGCGTTGCAGAGAGTCACTTGGCTTACCCCCGACCAAGCAAAATGTTAATTTTGCAAAACAAAAGCGTGAAGCCGTCTTATACGAAATCAAAATCGGCACCTTTAGCTACGCGGCTCACTTTCCTGAATCCAAGCATGCGTCAGGAAAGCCGGGAGCATTAGATCTGGGCCAACTCGCGAAACAGTTCCTTGAATCCAAAGCGCACGATATTCGCCGGTCGACCCACCAGCGTTATGAGTGGGTGCTGAGGGACTTTCTCGAACTCTACGGCGCAAACCGGAGCTGCGACACGCTATCGCCCAGATCACTCACGCAATTTCGGCAGGAGCTGGTTAAAGGGAAAAGTGGCCGGACGATTAACCGTAACCTGGTCACCATCAATGCCTTTCTGGCCTGGCTACACAAAATGGAGTACGTCGAGCGGGATCTTTCGGAGGTGCTCACCCGGGTGAAAGAGAGCGAGGTCGACATACAACCCTTCTCGGTGGACGAAATTAACAGAGCACTGGCTGAATGCCACCAGCTACAGCATCGGAATATGATCACGCTGCTGGTTTACACCGGGATACGCAGCGGCGAGTTATGTGCCCTCGCCTGGGAAGACGTGGACTTTGAAAACAACACCATTCACATCCGGCGATCAACCTATGACAGACGTGGCCTCAAAACAACCAAAACTGACAAAGAACGCTTTGTTGATTTACTGCCACCAGCCATTGAAGCCCTGAAAGCGCAACGCCACTTAACGTATTTGTTTCCGGCCAAAGACTATGATGTTGAGTTGCCCGGCCAAGCTTATCGCCAGGAGAAGCTCCGCTTTGTCTTCAACCCAAAGGCCGTTCGAGAGCAGAAGTGCAGCGACTACGACTATTACGGGAAACGCGCGCTTGGCAAAGTTTGGGAAGCCCTTTGCCAAAAGGCCGGCATTCCACACCGAAATCAGTACCAGTTACGACACACCTACGCTAGCTGGATGATCACCCACGCGAACGTCAATGTCAGTTACCTGGCGCAGCAAATGGGCCACGCCGACATCACCATGGTCGCCAAGGTCTATGGGAAGTGGTTAACGGAGTCGAACAAGAAAGAATCCGATCGGGTGTGGGGAGAGTTGCAGAAGGTTCAGAGGAAGTAAACCGCCGAAAGGCGGTTTGCATTACTATTCGCTATAATAAGACAAGTTCACTGTCCCTCTTGAAGCGTGTTGTTAGCCGCTTTTCTGGTGTTGACTGCTCTCTTTGAATTAGTCACGAATGCAGTATTTGAGAGTGGAGACTTGTAATAGTCTTCATCTAGGAAACGAAGTAATTTTTTAAGGTCTGACTTATCGTTGGGTAGCTTAATGACCTCATCTGAGCCGTCCCTTTCGGTTGAAAATGGAATATTAAACTCGGTGGCTACAGCTTTCATTTCATTGATAGGTACGCTTTGTAAAATACCACTTTGTTGTATAAGAGATATTTTGCGCCTTACCCATGAGTCTGACATTTCAATCAATCGCTCAACATTTTCAGATTTTATTATTCCAACAGATGCAAACTCTATTACATCATCATCAGTAGCAACTTTATAGTACTCACTCAAATCAAACATTTGGCGGGCGTTATGAAAACTAAAAAACTTCAGTTTCCCACTTTCTAAAGTTGCGGTAAGTTTATGATCAATAGTTAACCCTATGCCTTCAATCTTTTTGTAAACATTTGACGAGTGGAAGATAGATAGCCCATTTGTTGAAATTACTCTTCTTCTGTCGAAATTTTGCAGTAGTACTTTTACATTTCCACTATCTGTTGTATACCCCGTGACTAGAGCTTTTATTTCTGTAAAAAACGGCTTTGTTGATCAAATCAGGAAAACAACAGATCTACCCAATTTAAGCCATGTTTTAGCTAACTTTACGAGTTACGGGCATGCCGAGCCCTGTTAACTTGTTCAACGCACGAACGGCAGCA
>NZ_JAZGTF010000045.1:0-54501 GCF_037389125.1 Photobacterium sp. MCCC 1A19761 | reverse complement strand
GCCTAGTTCCTTGAAGATCAGGAACCTCGTGTGTCGCTCCACTTTTTATTTAGTGGAAAGCATAGTTGTCATCGTGCTTAACGATGAAATACGGACGCGGGGTGGAGCAGCTTGGTAGCTCGTCGGGCTCATAACCCGAAGGTCGTCGGTTCAAATCCGGCCCCCGCAACCAACAATTTCAGACAGTCGGGTGTTGTCTTTGTCATAACCCTCAGGCCGTCGACGGAAGCGCCGCCCGGATCAAATCCGAGCCCGCAACCAATGCGACACTAGCTCAGCTGGTAGGCTACAACCTTGTTAAGGTTGAGGTCACGCCTGGTTCCTCGAAGATCAGGGGCCTCGTATGTCGCTCCAAATCTTGCTGTCGCCAAGAACGTGGTGATACGGCAAACTACTACTGTGAAGTATTAGTCCTACTGCAACATTCCTCGATCAGACGATAAATTCGTTGATCTTGTGTGTCGCGCCAGAGTTCCGGATCCATACGATTCAGAGCCCAAGGAAGCAATCAGCTTCAATGACATCATCAGATAGAGATTTCAGCAGCCCGAGCGGCTGTTTATTTGTCTCTGCTAGTTAGGATGTTTTGTCAGCCAGCCGATGAGAGGCTGGATCCCTGGTAACGGTACATGCTCTTTGATTTTGTGGATACCCCCTGATGATTGCAGGGAGGCTTGATCTGTAAATCATATTTCTTATCCAGAATCTAACCCCGCCGGAATGCAGATATTCTCTGGGTTTGCAGTGAGCTGGGTTGATCAATTCAATCGTTCGTGCACAGAGTTATCCACATCTTTTGGGTTGTGGGTAACTCAGTTGATTACATGTGCCGACGTCGTGTGAATAACTCTTTTCACTCACTTGTTATTTTCCTATTTCTTATTTTTCAATAAAAGATACCAACAAGGCAAGTCGTTGATAAGTCTTGGTTTTTCTGTTTTTGCCCAAGGCTTATATACAGCCTGATCAATATGTTCAGCCTTGGGATAACTGTTTTGATTGTGAGTATATTCGGCTGTGTTTAATCTTTTTGAGAATGGAAAATATTGGCGGGGGTGAAACGGTTTTCCACATTTCCGGTGAAGGCTGACATCGCTCCCACTTTGTGCAATGTCTCGAACGGGCGGGAGCGTTTCAGACGCTTTAAGCGTCGCGGGGGAGTCCTTTTTCGATAATTCGGATGAGTCGTTTGGTTTTACCCGGCAACACTTCAATGGTGAGTTCCTGGCGTTTTTCACGTTGCTTGTCGAGGGCCCAGTGGATGTGCTTATCTAAGAGCTCACTCTCCCCCTGCCGTTGTTCGAGGGCATCAATAATCTCTTGCCGATAGGGGGCATTGCCCATCGCAATAGTCAGGTTTCGCAGCCACTGCAGGTGACCGATCCGCCGAATGGCTGAGCCTTCGGTCTGTTTGAGAAATTGCGATTCTGTCCACTGATATAAAACATGCAGGGGCTGTTGGTCTAGGCTGTCCCGGCAATGATAGTCACGCTCTTCGGTAATTTCGGCATAGCGATTGAACGGACATACCAGCTGGCAGTCGTCGCAGCCGTATATCCGGTTGCCCATTGGCTCGCGAAATTCTTCCGGGATCACCCCGTCGAACTCGATGGTCAGATAGGAAATACAGCGTCTGGCATCCACGACGCCTTCTTCAACAATGGCGCCTGTCGGACAACTGGTCATGCAGGCGACGCACTTACCGCATTGGTTCTCGACGGGTTGGTCAACGGGTAAAGGTAAATCGATCAGAAGTTCACCCAGGAAAAACCAGGAACCGGCCTGCTCACTCAAAATTAACGAATGTTTACCGGTCCACCCTAATCCGGCTTTTTCAGCCAGTGGTCGTTCCAGAATCGGGGCTGAGTCGACAAACGGCCGATACCCAAAGGCCCCGACGGCTTGTTCAATCCGCTGGCCCAACAGCTTCAAGCGGTTTCGGATCAGCTTGTGGTAATCCCGGCCCAGAGAATAGCGACTGATGTAAGCCAGCTCCGGTTGCTTCAGGGTTTGGGCAAATCCGGCTTCAGGGGGCAGATAATTCATCCGCACGCTGATCACCCGCACGGTGCCGGGTAAAAGTTCGTCCGGTCGGGCGCGCATCATGCCGTGGCGGGCCATCCAGTCCATTTCGCCGTGATAGCCGACATCAAGCCAGCGCTGAAGCTGGGCCTCGTGTTTTTTCAGATCCACATCGCAGATCCCAACCTGCTGAAAACCGAGTTCTTTTCCCCATTGCTTAATGTTTAGGGCCAGTTCGCTGTAGTTTATCGTCATTTTGGGTGTGTACTGCGTGGCTGAGAGTAAAGGGGCCGAAGTGTACCATAATCATCAACGATTGAATCAATCATAGAAGCCTTGGTGTCTGCTTCAAGCTGTTGGGGATTTATGATTGTACCTGATGGCGGTTTTGGGCACTATTTGTTCACTGTCAGCCGTGCGCTCGAGGATGGGCTCAGGCTGTGAACGAGGGAGCGCATATGGTCACAACACAATTACCTCAATTGCTGTATCGGGCTGAGCAGGTCCGTAAAGGTGAGCTTCGGGCTGCCCAGGCGATGCAATTGGAGATGTATCAGTTAATGCGACGCGCGGGCGAGGCCGTATTTTCCGTGCTGAGCCAGCGTTACCCGACGTGCCGGTCTGTGCTGATCTGTTGTGGGGGTGGGAACAATGGCGGTGACGGGTATGTGGTCGCCCGGCTGGCGCGTGCGGCAGGGATCTCGGTTCGACTGTGGCAATTGGGTGATGCAGCGCGACTCACCGGCGATGCGGCGCGGGCGCGGGATGACTGGTTGGCTGCCGGTGGGCAGATCACTTCGGCGCAGTCGCAGGTTCCGGATGATGTCGAAGTGATTGTTGACGCGCTGCTGGGCACAGGCCTGACCGGCCCGGTGCGCGAAGATTGCGGACAACTGATTGGGCTACTGAATCAGGCTGCCCGGCCGATCATCGCAGTGGATGTACCTTCGGGTCTGTGTGCCGATACGGGGGCCGTTCTGGGAACGGCCATTCAGGCTGAAGCCACGGTGACCTTCATTGGCTGCAAGCAGGGCTTGTGTACCGGCCAGGCCAGCCAACATTGCGGGCAGCGTTATTTTGCCGGGTTGGGGGTGGAGTACACCTTTGCGAGCGAGACGGAGCCTGCAGCTTATCGGGTGGATCACCAAAGCGTGCTGCACGCGTTACCCCCGCGGCGGCGAACGGCGCACAAAGGCGATCATGGCCGGGTCTTGTGTGTCGGGGGCGATTTGGGGATGCCGGGTGCGATTCGGCTGGCTGCTGAAGCTTGTGTCCGGAGTGGTGCCGGGCTGACGGCCGTGATCACGCAATCTGACAATGTATTGTCAATTGTGACAGCCAGGCCTGAAATAATGGTGCAGGGCTGGCACGACAAAGCCCATGAAATTCGCCAGCGGCGGGACTGGGCCGATGTGATTGTGATTGGACCGGGGCTGGGACAAAGTGATTGGAGCAAGGCCTTGCTGTTCCACTTTGAAGACACCGAGAAAAAAATGGTCGTGGATGCAGACGGGTTGAACTTATTAGCCCTCTCACCAGACTATAAAAATAATCGTATAATAACGCCGCACCCGGGCGAGGCGGCCCGGCTGTTGGGCTGGTCTGTGGCCAGGGTCGAAGCTGACCGGTTTACGGCAGCCCGGCAGTTGCAGCAACAATTTGGTGGTGTAGTGGTCCTCAAAGGGGCCGGTACACTAATTGATGATGGTAGGCAGTGCTGGATCTGTACTGCCGGTAATCCGGGAATGGCAACGGGCGGCATGGGAGATGTGCTGTCCGGGATCATCGGGGCACTGGCAGCGCAGGGTATGTCCTTATCCGAAGCGGCACGAACGGGGGTGTGGATCCATAGCACCGCAGCCGATTTATGTGCCCGTGATGGTGAGCGTGGGATGCTGGCCAGTGATCTGTTTCCCTATCTTCGCCAACTGGTTAACCCAAGATAAAAGAAAACAATGCAAACATTTGAAACATTGCTTGCCGATGAGCAGGCAACCGTCGCGTTAGGCCTTCAACTGGCCAATGCTTGTCATCGCCAGACCACGATCTATCTGCATGGCGATCTCGGCGCGGGAAAAACCACGTTTAGCCGTGGCTTTATTCGTGCACTGGGTCACGAGGGTAATGTTAAAAGCCCGACGTACACCCTAGTGGAACCGTATGAGCTGCCGCCCTGGCAGGTCTACCATTTCGATCTGTATCGCCTGGCCGATCCGGAAGAGCTGGAATTTATGGGGATCCGGGATTACTTCACGGCAGATGCGATCTGCCTGGTAGAGTGGCCGGAGAAAGGAGAAGGTCTGTTACCGGCCCCGGATCTGGATATTGAGATGCGCTATCATGACACTCAGCGCCAGGTCATTATGACGGCGAATAATGAGTATGGTCGAGCATTGATCGAGCGTTTGGAGTTGTGTTGATCAGGATGTCACTTCGGTCTTTATTGCCCATATTGATAGCCGGTGCAGGGATGTGCAGCTCGTTGGCCTGGGCCAACGAGCTGAAAAGCATTCGTGTCTGGCCGGCACCGGATGAAACCCGGGTAGTGCTGGATGTGCAGGATGAAGTGGCATTTACCTTTTTCACCCTGACTAAGCCGAACCGCCTGGTTGTCGATCTAAAAGAGACTGCGCTGAAAACCAAGTTGCCGCTTCGCGTGGACAATAGTGCCGTCCTGACGAACATTCGCAGCAGCAGCCCGCCGGAGGCCGGAACCTACCGCCTGGTGTTTGAAACCAAGGCCGGGACCGATCCGACGATCTTCAAGCTGGCACCGACGCCGGATGGCCATTACGGCCACCGTCTGGTGCTGGACCTGCCGCATCAGAAAAAAGTGACGCCAGCGCAGCCGGTCGCCAAGAAGCCGGTGACTCAGAACCGTGACGCGCTGCTGCCGTATGGTACTGACGATATTATCGTTGCGATTGATGCCGGACACGGCGGTGAGGATCCGGGCTCGATCGGCCCGAGCCGTAAGTACGAGAAAAACGTCACCCTGGATATTTCGAAAGAGGTCGCGGCCAAGATTAATGCGACCCCGGGGATGAAAGCGGTCCTGACCCGGCGCGGCGATTATTTCGTGAATCTCAATAAGCGCTCGGAAATCGCCCGCAGGAACAAGGCACACCTGTTGGTGTCCATCCATGCCGATGGATTTCACCAGCCGCACCCGCGTGGGGCTTCGGTCTGGGTACTCAACACCCGTCGGGCCAATAGCGAGATTGGCCGCTGGCTGGAGCAACAAGAAAAGCAGTCAGAGTTGCTCGGCGGGGGCGATGTGCTCACGGGGGGCAACGATGATCAATACCTGAGCATGGCGGTATTGGATCTGCAGTTCAGCCACTCCCAGAAAGAGGGGTATGACGTGGCTTCGCGGGTACTGAAAGAGCTCAGTAAAATTACCGCGTTGCATAAGAGCAAGCCGGAACACGCCAGCCTGGCCGTGCTGAAGTCGCCGGATATTCCTTCCCTGCTGGTCGAAACGGGTTTTATCACGAACCCGCAGGAAGAGCGGCTTCTGAACACCCGGGCCCATCAGAGCAAGCTGGCCAATGCCGTCTACCGGGGGGTGCTGGCTTACTTTAACGAGAAACCGCCTGAAGGGACGCTGTTTGCAGCCCGGAAAAACGGGGTCAAACATACCGTGGCCCGGGGGCAGTCGCTCAGTTTGATTGCCGAACGCTACGGCACGACCACCGCGGCGCTGAAACAACTCAATCACCTTAAGAGCACGACACTACGGGTTGGGCAGGTACTGCAGATCCCGCATGCCGGAACGCCGACCCCGAGCGTGGTGCCTCCGGCCGCGACTCCTGTATCGCCTCCGGCAGGGACCCGTACCGTGACCCGCACCCATACGGTGAAGCGGGGGGAATTTTTGGGCAAGATTGCGGCCGACTACGGCGTAACAGTGGCTAGTATTCGTCAGGCAAACCGGTTGCGCTCGGATGAGTTGGCGATCGGTCAACAACTGCAGATTGCCGTGAAGGCGCCGGAAGCCCTGACCCACACCGTGAAACGGGGGGAGTTTCTGGGTAAAATCGCGGCCCGCTACGGGGTCAGTATCAGTCGTATTCGTGAGGCGAATCAGCTAAGCTCAGATACACTGGCTGTCGGCCAAACGCTAACGATACCTAGAAGTTAATTATGCCTATTCAGATCTTGCCGGCCCGCCTGGCAAACCAAATCGCGGCGGGAGAAGTGGTCGAGCGCCCGGCATCAGTGGTGAAGGAGCTGGTCGAGAACAGCCTGGATGCTGGAGCCACCCGAATCGAGATTGATATCGACAAGGGCGGCAGCCGCATGATCCGGATCCGCGATAACGGCAAAGGGATCCCCAAAGATGAACTTCAGCTGGCGCTGAGTCGTCATGCGACCTCCAAGATAGCGACGTTGGATGATCTGGAAGCCATTGTCAGTCTGGGCTTTCGCGGCGAGGCACTGGCCAGTATCAGCTCGGTTTCCCGGCTGACGCTGACGTCACGGACGGCGGCGCAGGAGGAAGCCTGGGCCGCGTATGCCGAAGGGCGGGAGATGGAGGTCAAGCTCAAGCCAGCGGCCCACCCGGTGGGAACCACGCTGGAAGTGCTGGATCTGTTTTTTAATACCCCGGCCCGGCGCAAGTTCCTCCGAACCGAAAAAACCGAATTCGGCCACATTGACGAGCTGCTCAAACGAATTGCCCTGAGCCGGTTTGATGTCACCATCAACCTGCGCCACAACGGCAAGAGTGTGCGCCAGTACCGGGCGGCGCAAACGCAGATCCAGCAGGAGCGTCGGTTGGCCGCAGTCTGTGGCACCCCTTTCCTCAACCATGCCCTGGCTGTATCGCTCGAGCATGGCGATCTGAAGCTGTCGGGCTGGATTTGCAGCCCGCAAGGTGCCCGATCTCAGAACGATATTCAGTATTGCTACGTCAACGGCCGGATGATGAAGGACAAGCTGATCAACCACGCCATTCGTCAGGCCTATGAGAGTAGCCTGACGGCGGATCAGTATGCGGCCTACGTGCTCTATATCGAGGTTGACCCGCATCAGGTGGATGTGAATGTCCACCCGGCCAAACATGAAGTCCGCTTTCACCAGGCGCGTCTGGTGCATGATTTTATTTGCCAGGGGCTGCAAAGCGCGTTGCAGCAGTCGCTGGCTGAGCCGAATGGCCTGTATCAGACGCCGACCCGGGCCAGTGCCCGGGCCGACTATGACTACCCGGCGCAACCCAGCGCGCCGTCCGCTGAACCGGCGACGGAGATCCCGACATCAATGATGGCGGCACTGGCCCGGACGCCGGATTACCCGAATAAAGCACAAGCTCACAAATGGATGCCTGCTACAGAGACGCCGCGGGATCGTCCGGTCCCGGCCCGACGTGGTGAATCGCGTGCGGCCGCGCCGCATTCAGCCCAGCGCCCGGCTTCCGGCAATGCGGCTTCTGGTGGTGATCGCCGCTATGGCAGCGAATCTCCTTCGGCCCGGGAAGTTCGGGCTTACCAGCAGCTCATGCAGACCCCGGCGCCACCGGAATCTCCGGCGCGGCATCCGGCACCGGCACCGGCACCTGCACCGCGCGATGTGCGTCCGGCTTCAGCCCCGGTGAAACCAGCGGCTCCATCGTCAATTGCCGTCACTCCGGCCAGTGGCGTTTCTGCGCCGGTCACCGATTATGCGGGGGCTGGATTGGGCAAAGCCCTGTGTCTGATGGAGCAACGTTATTTGCTGCTCAACCGGGAGGGCGGATTGGCGTTGTTATCGCTCGATTATGCCCAGCGACTCCGGTATAAAGGCCAGTTGCGCCAGGCGCAGGGCGAGGGGCTGAAACCACAGCCTTTGTTGATCCCGCATGCGCTGCCGGCTGAGCCGGCGATGATCGAGTGCGCAGAGCAACATGCCCTGCTGCTCAAGCAACTGGGGATTCAGCTTAAAGCCAAGGGCAATACTGGCTTGATCGTGATGTCGGTGTGTTTGCCGCTGCGCCAGCAGAACCTACAACAACTGGTGCCGGCACTGCTCGATTATCTGGCCGGGGTGGCCGATGATCCGGAGGCCCAGGGCTGGGAGCCGTTGTTGGACTGGCTTGCTGCCCAACTTGTGATCCCCACCGCAACATTCAGTTTGTCCCAGGCGATTCAGCTGGTGGCCGAGCTGGAACAATTGTGGGGGGAGACCCTTGAACATTATTATTCACACCTGTTGCGTCCGGTCGATATCCGCGCAGCAGTAGAAGCATTTCATTATGACTAAGCCACTACCACAGGCCATCTTTTTAATGGGGCCGACCGCATCGGGAAAAACGGATCTGGCCATTCGTTTGCGTCAGCAATTACCGGTGGAGTTGATAAGTGTTGATTCCGCCCTTATTTATAAGGGGATGGATATCGGAACAGCCAAACCGGATGCCCGGGAGCTTGCTCTGGCGCCGCACCGTCTGATAGATATTCGTGATCCAGCGCAAAGTTATTCAGCTGCGGACTTTCGTGCTGATGCACTGAAAGAAATGGCTGATATAGTGGCTGCTGGACGGATTCCTCTGCTGGTTGGTGGTACTATGTTGTACTACAAAGCCTTGCTGGAAGGCTTGTCTCCTCTGCCTGCGGCCGATCCTGCGATTCGGGCAGCGATCGAGCTGGAAGCAGAAACCAAAGGGTGGCAGGCATTGCATGAGGAATTGGTACGGATTGATCCGGTCTCTGGAGAGCGGATCCACCCGAATGATCCGCAGCGTTTGTCTCGGGCATTGGAAGTTTTCCGTATTTCGGGTAAAACTTTAACTGAGCTGACGAAAACCCAGGGTGAGTCTTTGCCGTATAAGGTTCATCAGTTTGCAATAACCCCCAAGGACAGGGCTGTCCTGCATCAGAGGATCGAACAGCGTTTTGCCAACATGATCAAAGCCGGTTTTGAACAGGAAGTTCGTGCTTTGTATGAGCGAGGGGATCTCCATCCGGATTTGCCGTCGATACGCTGTGTAGGATACCGACAGATGTGGGAATACTTGGACGGGAACTGCGATTTAGACGAAGCGGTGTTCCGCGGGATCTGCGCGACCCGTCAATTGGCGAAACGTCAAATCACCTGGCTGAGAAGCTGGAAAGATTTGACGTGGTTGGATAGCAGTGATGTGGAGACTGCGTTACAAACCGTCACAAACTCAGTTAGATGTGACGTTTGATTCGCGTGTATACTCACACTGTTTTGCGTATTTTTAATGTTGTTCGTTGCTAAATACAACTACAAACAAATAAGGAAAAGAAATAATGGCTAAGGGGCAATCTTTGCAAGACCCGTTTTTGAATGCGCTGCGTCGAGAAAGAATTCCGGTCTCTATCTACCTGGTCAACGGTATCAAACTGCAAGGCCAAATCGAGTCATTCGATCAGTTCGTTATCCTACTCAAAAATACGGTTAACCAGATGGTGTATAAACACGCTATCTCGACTGTTGTACCGGCTCGCCCGGTGAACCACCATCATGCCGGTGAGCGTCAGCCTACCGAGCGTACTCAGGAAAAACCTGAAGAATAATTTCATTCTTCAATAAGGAGTTGATTGCTTGTTTGACCGTTATGAAGCCGGCGAGCAGGCTATTCTTGTTCATATCAACTTCACGCAAGAAGGGGAATGGGAAGACTTAAGCGAGTTTGAAATGCTGGTCTCCTCCGCGGGAGTCAATGCGCTGCGTGTGATCACAGGCAGTCGTAATACTCCCCACCCTAAGTATTACGTGGGAGAAGGTAAAGCACAGGAAATTGCCGATGCGGTTCGGGCCGAAGAGGCCGAGATCGTCATATTCAACCACTCCCTCTCTCCAGCGCAAGAGCGGAACCTGGAGCGGATCTGTAAATGCCGGGTGTTGGATCGAACAGGTCTGATCCTGGATATCTTTGCGCAGCGGGCGCGCACTCACGAAGGTAAACTGCAAGTTGAACTGGCGCAGCTACGCCATATCTCAACCCGATTGATCCGGGGCTGGACCCACCTTGAGCGACAAAAAGGCGGGATCGGTTTGCGTGGTCCGGGTGAGACCCAGCTGGAAACAGACCGTCGTTTGTTAAGGGAGCGGATCAAAACCATCCTGAAACGGCTGGATAAAGTGGCTAAGCAGCGGGATCAGGGCCGCCGGGCGAGAAATCGGGCAGAAATTCCGACGATCTCGTTGGTGGGTTATACCAACGCCGGGAAGTCGACCTTGTTCAACCGGGTGACAGACGCTGGGGTGTATGCTGCGGATCAGCTGTTTGCAACGCTGGATCCGACGCTACGTAAGATCGATGTGGCGGATGTCGGTACCACCATTCTGGCCGATACGGTCGGATTTATCCGCCACCTGCCGCATGATCTGGTCGCCGCGTTTAAAGCGACTCTGAAAGAAACCCAGGATGCCAGTTTACTGCTGCATGTCGTTGATGCCAGTGATGATCGCTTTCGCGAAAACATTGATGCGGTCAACAACGTGCTGGAAGAAATTGAGGCTGCCGAAGTGCCGACGCTGGTGGTCATGAATAAGATTGACTGCCTGGAAGGGGCGACGCCGCGGATTGAACGCGACGATGACGGGATGCCGCGCCGGGTCTGGATTTCTGCGATGGCCGGGCAGGGGATTGACCTATTGTTCGAGGCCCTGACGGAGCGTCTGTCCGGTACCATGGTGAAACATACCCTGCGTTTGCCGCCGCATTTGATTGGGCGCTATCGCAGTAAGTTTTACCAGTTGGGCTGTATTGTGCGTGAAGAATATGAGCCCGATGGCAGTCTGACGGTGGACATTCGCATCCCGCTGGCAGAGTGGTCCCGGCTGCAAAAAAGAGAAAGTACAACGTTAGATGACTTTATCGTAGCCTGATGGGCTGCTAGAGTAATAAGAAAAACTGTCGTCATATCATATTGATGGAGTTCTATAATGGCGTGGAATGAGCCTGGTAACAACGGTGGCCGTGATAAAGACCCTTGGGGGAATAATAATCGCGGCGGTCGTGATCAAGGGCCACCGGATCTCGATGAGGTTTTCTCGAAACTGAGTCGTAAGTTTGGTGGCATTTTGGGGAATAAGAGAGGTCCTTCGTCCGGTGGCAGTGCTGCGGGTCTGGGGGCAATTGCCGTACTGGCAGCCGCTGTTTGGGGATTTTCCGGATTTTACACCATCGGGGAAGCTGAGCGGGGCGTTGTGCTGCGTTTTGGTAAGTTCTACGAAATGGTCGATCCGGGTCTGAACTGGAAACCGACCTTTATCGATGAAGTTGAGCCGGTCAACGTTCAGGCGATCCGTTCGCTGCGTAGCTCGGGCCTGATGCTGACCAAAGATGAAAACGTGCTGAAAGTCGAAATGGATGTTCAGTACCGCGTTTCTGACGCCAATAAGTTCCTGTTTAGCGTGACCAGTGCCGATGACAGCCTGCGTCAGGCGACGGATTCTGCACTACGTGCGGTGATCGGGGACTCGACCATGGATGCGGCACTGACCACAGGTCGTCAGGTGATCCGTTCGAAGACGCAGGAAGAGATCGACAAGATCATCAGCAAATACGACATGGGTATTCTGGTTGTCGATGTGAACTTCCAGTCGGCACGTCCGCCGGAAGCGGTGAAAGATGCGTTTGATGACGCGATTGCCGCCCGTGAGGATGAAGAGCGTTTTGTGCGTGAAGCGGAAGCTTACAGCAACGACATTCTGCCGAAAGCGACCGGTCGTGCTGAGCGTCTGAAGAAAGAAGCCCAAGGTTATTCGGAGCGGGTGATCAACGGAGCACTGGGTGAAGTGGCACAGTTTGAGAAACTGCTGCCGGAGTACCTGGCGTCCCGGGAAGTCACACGGAACCGTCTGTATCTGGAGACGATGGAGCGTGTTTACGGCAATACCAGCAAGGTCATGATCGACTCGAGCTCGAGCGGTAACCTGCTGTATCTGCCTCTGGATAAGCTGATGAACCAATCGGGCCAGGGTAGTCAGCCGAAGAGTACGACACCAAGTGGCTCTTTTGGCATTGAGCTGGAAAAAGTAGAAAATTCCGATCCCGTATCGCCGACTCCTCGTGGTGATACTGGCCGTCAGGGGAGATATTAATCATGCGTAAATTAATGATCCCAGTGATTGTCATCTTTATCGCGGCATTGCTGATGTCAATGTTTGTGGTGAAGGAAGGCGAGCGCGGTATCGTCGTCCGTTTTGGTCGGATCCTGAAAGACAACAATGAAATCGCGCGGATTTATGAGCCGGGCCTGCATTTCAAAGTGCCGGTTTTTGACCGCGTGCGGATGCTGGATGCCCGTATTCAGACCATGGATGACCAAGCTGACCGTTTTGTGACGTCTGAGAAGAAAGACGTCATCATTGATACCTACCTGAAATGGCGTATCAAAGACTTCGGTCAGTACTACCTGACCACTGGTGGCGGTAACGTCTCGACGGCCGAAGCGCTGCTGAAACGTAAAGTGGTCGACAGCCTGCGCTCGGAAATCGGTTCGCGTGAAATCAAGCAGATCGTTTCCGGTCCGGATAGTGATGTGCTGGGCTCGGTGAGTGCTGAGCTGGCGGATGCGCCGGCAACAGAAATTGTTGCCGAAGTTGCGCCGCGTAAAGAGATCGAAGGTCAGCGCGATGAGATCATGGCGAACGTTCTGGCGGATACCAAGATCAGCGCGATGAAAGACCTGGGTGTCGAAGTGGTTGATTTCCGGATGAAGAAAATCAACCTGCCGGATGAAATCAGTGAATCGATTTACCGCCGGATGCGTGCAGAGCGTGAGTCAGTGGCTCGGAAACACCGCTCGCAAGGCCGTGAAAAGGCTGAAGTGATCCGCGCCCAGTCTGAGCTGGAAGTGGCGAAGATCCTGTCCGAAGCCGATCGCCAAGCGCGGACGGTTCGCGGTACTGCGGATGCGAAAACTGCTGAAATCTACTCGGCTGCGTTCAATAAGGATCCGGAGTTTTACAACTTCCTGCGTTCTCTGAAAGCTTATGAGAACAGCTTCAAGTCGAAGAACGATGTGCTGGTGGTTGATCCAAACAGCGACTTCTTCAAATACATGAAAGAAGCGAACGGCGTACAGTAATCGCCTGCAGAACCCGAAAAGACAAGGCTCTGGCCTTGTCTTTTTTTTTGCCTGGCGTCTGGCCCCGGGACGGCGATGGCAGGATAATACCGGGCGCAATGATGTAATGGACACCCAATACGGGGCAGGTGGAAGAAACCATGAGTGAAGCGATATGGCTGGCGGTCGGGCTGGTCTTGGTGGTGGAAGGCTTAGGACCGCTGCTGGCACCGCGCGGGTGGCGTGAGATGGTCAGTCAGCTCAGTCAGCAGAATGACAATACACTACGGCGGATTGGCGGCTGCCTGGTGGCGGCGGGTAGTGTGATTGCTTACATGATGTACAGTCGTATGTAAAATAGCCTAACCTGCAATCGTGACGCTCTTCTGACAAAAATATTGCCCATGGTTAAAAAATGACTGCAAGGCGAAGATGAAGGTGCTAGAATCGGTTTTTAACTACTGATAGACGAAGAAAGATGGCAAATAATGTAGTCGTTCTTGGCACCCAGTGGGGTGACGAAGGCAAGGGTAAGATCGTTGATCTGTTGACCGAAGATGCTAATTATGTTGTGCGCTACCAGGGTGGTCACAACGCGGGTCACACCCTCGTCATTGATGGTGAGAAAACTGTTCTTCACCTGATCCCATCCGGTATCCTGCGTGACAACGTTAAATGTATCATCGGTAATGGTGTGGTGCTTTCTCCGGATGCCCTGATGAAAGAAATGGGCCCGCTGGAAGAGCGTGGTATCCCAGTTCGCGAACGTCTGTTCCTGTCAGAAGCTTGTCCGTTAATCCTGCCATATCATATCGCTCTGGACCAAGCGCGCGAAGCTGCCCGTGGTAAGAAAGCCATCGGTACGACTGGCCGTGGTATCGGTCCTGCCTACGAAGATAAAGTTGCCCGTCGCGGTCTGCGTGTTGGCGACCTGCTGGACAAAGAAGCCTTTGCTGAGAAGCTGAAAGAAGTCATGGCCTTCCATAACTTCCAGCTGGAGCATTACTACAATGCCGAGCCAGTGAGCTACGAAGTAGTGCTGGAAGATGTCATGGCACAGGCGGACATCCTGACGTCGATGATCATCGACGTGACCCAAGAGCTGGACGATGCGCGTAAGCGTGGCGACAAGATCATGTTTGAGGGTGCGCAAGGGACGCTGCTGGACATTGACCACGGTACTTACCCATATGTAACGTCTTCTAACACCACTGCTGGCGGCGTTGCTGCAGGCTCTGGTTTCGGTCCGCGTCACCTGGGTTACATCCTGGGTATCGCTAAAGCTTACTGTACCCGTGTGGGTGCGGGTCCGTTCCCGACCGAGCTTTATGACGGTCAAGAGAAGCAAGACCCAGTTGGTAAGCACCTGGGTACAGTCGGTCACGAATTTGGTGCCACAACGGGTCGCCTTCGTCGTACCGGTTGGTTTGATGCCGTGGCGATGCGCCGTGCCATTCAGATCAACTCCATCTCTGGTTTCTGCCTGACCAAGCTTGACGTCTTGGATGGCCTGAAAGAAATCAAGATCTGTACGGGTTACAAGACCAAAGATGGCAAGGTCCTGGAAGTTTCTCCAATGGCGGCTGATGCTTACGAAGATCTAGAACTGATTTACGAAACGATGCCTGGTTGGTCTGAAAACACCGTTGGTGCGAAGTCACTGGATGCGCTGCCACAGGCTGCTCTGGATTACATCGCGCGTATCGAAGAGCTGACGGGTGTGCCAATCGACATCATCTCGACTGGCCCGGATCGTAACGAGACGATTATCAAGGTTCACCCATACGGGAACTAATCGCCGTCTGGCACCCTTGATGTACGCCGCACCGTGAGGTGACGGATAGAAGAAAACCAACCTCGTAAGGTTGGTTTTTTTTATGCCTCCTATTTGGCAAATACGGCTTGATGTTGCTCCCAAACTTGGCCGGATCTTGTTGCGTCAAATTTTTCGCCATGGATCGACTGCATAGTGGCAAAAAAATGCCGATTTTCTGATAAAGTGATTAAAGTCTGATCCCGAACCGCCGATAAGATAACTACGGTTCAACAGAGAAGTTTTCATGAGACTGCATACCCTGCTTCTTTTTACATGGCTGGCTGCAACACCTGCGCATGCATTGGAAGATGTCGGCGATGCAGTACCCGTCTATACCGACAATGAGTTGAACCGGTTGTTTGAAAACAACACGCACTTGCAGCGCGTGAAGGCAGATGATTGCCAGTTGATCCAGGATATTGAGGCCAGGGCAGTCCGGGTGGAGTCGCCGTCGTATCAGTTCTTGTACGGGGATATGCTGGCCTGGGGCGTGTGTGTGGAGCGGGATGTGGAGCTGGGGGTGTATTACATGCAGTCAGCGGCGCATCAGGGCTCACCAGCCGCGTTGGAGCAACTCGGGCGCTATTATGCTACCGGCACTCTGGTGCAACAGGATCAGGAACGTGCGATTCCGTATTTGCGCGAAGCCGCAGCCATGGGGCACGTGGAAGCCCGGATCCAGCTGGCAGAGCTGTTACTCCGAGACTATGGCAGCCCGCTGGACTTTGAAGATGCCTATCGCTGGTTATATAACACCGTGACTGCCAGCCGACAGAAACACAGCCAGATCGCCCGGTTGCGCAGCAGCCTGGAAACCCGGATGCCGGGTAATGTGATCGCCCGGGCCAAGCGCCGGGATACCTTCTGGTAAGTCGTTATCGCGGCGAAGCGGGAGAGTTTTCTGCACTGTGAAGCCGTCAGACAAATCGAGAATATAAAAAGAGAGGTCATTGACCTCTCTTTTGCGTTTCTGGGGATCGGTAACCGAGCTGTATTACACGGTCCCGGCTGTTGTTAAAGCACTTTGTGCGGACCGAAGCACTCGTAATGCAGGCGATCTTCGCTGATCCCCATCGCCTGCAACTGGCGGGCGACATGCTGCATAAAGCCAACCGGGCCGCAGAAATAGTAATGCATGGCCGGGTTGTCGAGCGCTGCGCTCAGCTTGGACAAGTCGACCAGGCCCTGATACTGGAAATCTTCCGCCGGGCGATCCTCGGCTTGTGGTTCGCGATACCAGGTATGGGTCGCGATATGCGTTGACTGCGCGGCCAGGTGTTGGACATGTTGGCGGAACGCGTGTTGGGCGCCGTTTTCCGTGGCGTGGATCCAGTGCACCTCGGCCTGATGATCGCACAGGCTTTCCAGCATCGACAGGGTCGGGGTGAGGCCGACACCACCGGAGATCAGGGCGACCGGGGTTTGCGGGCTGACGTCAAGGAAAAAGTCCCCGGCCGGCGGGGCCAGTTCAACGCGATCGCCGACTTGCAGCGAATCGTGGAGATAGCTGGAGACCTTGCCACCAGCCTCGCGCTTGACCGAAATGCGGTAATGATCAGGATGAGGGGCGCCGGAGAGACTGTACTGGCGGATTTCCTGGTGCTCAAAACCGGCTGGTTGCAGCACGATCCCCAGGTATTGGCCGGGCTTGAAGGTCGCGACTGCTTCACCGTCAATCGGCTTGAACACGAAGCTGGTGATGGTGTCGCTCTCGCGCTGTTTTTCAATCAGCATGAAGGTGCGGATGCCGCGCCAGCCGCCTTGTTTGTGCTCATTTTCCTGATAGATCGCTTCTTCACGCTGGATAAAAACCTCAGCCAGCACGCCATAGGCTTCGCCCCAGGCATCCAGAACCGCCTGTCCCGGCGCGAGTAGCTCATCAATGGTGGCCAGCAGATGGCCGCCGACAATCGCATATTGCTCGGCCGTGATCATAAAACTGGTGTGCTTGTGGGCAATTTTTTCAACCGCGGGGAGCAGGGCCGCCAGGTTATCGATGTTGTTGGCATAAGCACAAATTGCGTTGAACAGGGCTTCACGCTGATCCCCGTTGCGCTGGTTGCTCATGTTAAAAATATCTTTGAGTTCAGGGTTATGGCTGAACATGCGCTCGTAGAAATGGGCCGTCAGGGCCGGGCCGGTTTGGGCCAGGATCGGTGCGGTGGCTTTGACGGTTTCAATGGTTTGTTGGCTAATCATGGCTGAAGGACTTTCTCTTTTTAAAGTTGTATATTTAATGCACCTTATAAGTTGTATCTGATCTGTATCTTTTAGTCAATAACCAGATTAAAATGGCAGCAGGAGGAGTTATTGTGCAGCTAACGAGTTTTACTGATTATGGCCTGCGGGCCCTGATTTACCTGGCGACCCTTCCGGAAGGTGAGTTGGCCAGTATTTCGAAAGTCACAGATATCTACAGCGTCTCCCGCAATCACATGGTGAAGATCATCAATAAGCTCGGGCAATTGGGCTATGTGGAGACGGTGCGGGGAAAAAATGGCGGGATCCGTTTGGGGATGCCGGCAGAGCAAATTGTGATCGGGGATGTAGTTCGGGCGATTGAACCGTTGCAGATCGTCAATTGTAGTGACGACTTTTGTCATATCACCCCGGCGTGTCGCCTCAAAGGGGTCCTGGATACTGCGCGGAGTGCATTTCTGGCTGAGCTGGATAGACATACCCTGGCCAGCATGGTGACCGATAATCCACCGCTTCGTGTCCTTCTGGACCGTCCTGTCGTATAATCGTAACAACGAATCAATAACTTCTTAGCTTTATTCCGTGGCGACAGGCACAGTCTGTCTCCCGTCTGTTCACCTAAAGGCGGATATACTCATTATTATTTTCGCCAAAACGGATCTGCATATGTCCAAAGGTACTACCGATTTACCGGTCGATCCTTTTCGCGATCGCGAAGCACAAAATTATGAAAACCCTATCCCTAGCCGCGAAATGCTCCTGGAAGTGATCCGCGGCTTTACCGCACCGGTCAGCCGGGATCAGCTGTTTACTGAGCTGAAGCTGGAAGGGGATGACCAATACGAAGGCTTACGCCGCCGGCTGCGCGCCATGGAGCGCGACGGCCAACTGATTTTTACCCGTCGCCAGTGCTATGCCCTGCCGGAGCGGCTGGATTTGATTAAAGGCCATGTGATTGGCCACCGTGATGGCTTCGGCTTCCTCCGTCCGGAAGGCAGCCATGCCAAAGAAGATGATTTATTGCTGCCGCACCACCAGATGCGCGGTGTGATCCACGGTGATTACATCCTGGCCCAGGTAGCCGGAACCGACAAAAAAGGCCGCCGTGAAGGGCGGGTGGTCCGAGTGCTGCAACAGTACGAAGGCCAGATTGTCGGGCGTTTCTTCATTGAAGACGGCATGGGCTATGTGGTGCCGGATGATTCGCGGATTGCCCAGGATATCGTGATCCCGAACGAGCAGCGCATGGGTGCCCGGATGGGGAACGTGGTGGTGGTTGAAATTTCCCAGCGGGCGACCCGCCAGTACAACGCGGTCGGTAAGATCGTCGAAGTACTGGGCGAGAGCATGGCGCCGGGGATGGAAATTGATATAGCTCTGCGCACCTATGATATTCCGCATCAGTGGCCGGCTGAGGTCGAGAAACAAATCAAAGGTCTGAGCGAAGAAGTGCCGGAATCGGCCAAGCAAGGACGGGTTGATCTGCGCGATTTACCGCTGGTCACCATTGATGGCGAAGATGCCCGTGACTTTGATGATGCCGTCTATTGTGAACGCAAAAAGTCCGGCGGTTGGCGCTTGTGGGTGGCGATTGCGGATGTGAGTTACTACGTCCGTCCGGGTTCGGCCCTGGATCACGAAGCGATCAAGCGCGGCAACTCGGTGTATTTCCCGGCCCAGGTGATCCCGATGCTGCCGGAAGTGCTGTCGAACGGGCTGTGTTCGCTCAACCCGCAGGTCGATCGCCTGTGTATGGTGTGTGAGATGACCGTTTCGGAAAGCGGCCGTTTGTCGGGTTTCAAACATTATGAAGCGGTGATGAACTCCCACGCCCGCCTGACTTACACCAAAGTCAGCAAAATGCTGGAAGGGGATGAAGAGCTGCGCGAGCGTTATGCGCCGCTGGTTCCGCACTTAGAAGATCTGTACAGCATGTACAAGGTGCTCAAGCAGTCCCGTGAGGAGCGGGGCGCGATTGAGTTTGAGACGGTGGAAACCCAGTTTATCTTCAATGCCGATCGCAAGATTGAACGCATTGTGCCGGCGGAGCGCAATGACGCCCATAAGATCATCGAAGAGTGTATGATCCTGGCCAACATCGCCTCGGCTCGCTTGGTGGAAAAAGCCAAAGAGCCGGCCCTGTACCGGGTGCATGACGCGCCGGGTGAAGAGCGTCTGACCGGCTTCCGCGACTTCCTGGGCGAGCTGGGCCTGCAGCTGTCGGGTGGCCTGGAGCCATCGCCGAGAGATTATGCGGCCCTGGCGCATCTGATCCATGGCCGGGCGGATCAGGAGCTGATCCAGACCATGCTGCTGCGCTCAATGAAGCAGGCGGTGTACCAGGCGGATAATATCGGCCACTTCGGCCTGGCGCTGAATCAGTATGCCCACTTTACCTCGCCGATCCGTCGTTATCCGGATCTGCTGCTGCATCGGGCCATCAAGTACCTGATTGCCAAAGAAGCCGGGAATAACCAGGATCGCTGGACTCCGACCGGGGGCTATCACTACTCGTTTGATGAAATCGACACTATGGGTGAGCAGTGCTCGATGACCGAGCGCCGTGCTGATGATGCTACCCGCGATGTGTCGGACTGGCTCAAATGTGAGTACATGCAGGATCATGTCGGTGATGAGTTTGATGGTGTGATTGCCAATGTCACCGGCTTCGGTTTTTTTGTCCGCCTCAATGAACTCAACATTGATGGTCTGGTGCATATCTCCAACCTGGCCAATGATTACTACCAGTTTGATCCGGTTGGTCAGCGGTTGATCGGGAACAGCTCGGGTCAGGTCTACCGTCTGGGCGATACGGTGAAAGTGAAAGTTGCTTCGATCAACCTCAACGATCGCCAGATTGACTTTGACATCGTCGGCAGTACCCGCAAGCCGCGCGGCGCTGGCAAAACCGCCAAGCAACGTGACGAGCGTGAGCAGCAACAGCGGATGCGCAAGGCGGAAGGGCTGAAGCGCCAGAGCCTGAAAGTATACCGGGTGGAAGAAGGCGAAGCGCAAGAGTCGACCAGCAAAGCCAAGAACGAGCGTCGCTCGATCCGCCAGAAGCTGAAAGCCGGGGCGATCCCGCGGGTTGAAGGCGACAAGGCGCCGGGCGACAAAGCAGACGATAAAAGTGCCAAGGGGAAAAAGAAAAAATCCACCAAGGCTCGTAAAAAGAAACAACGTGCCGGTAAACAAGAACGGACCGCGAAGAAGAATTAACCAATGAGTAATGAAATGATTTTCGGCATTCATGCCGTGAAAGCCGTTTTAGCGTCCGATCCCGCGCGCTTTATTGAAGTCTTTGTGCTCAAGGGGCGTCAGGACGAGCGTCTGCTGCCGATCTTCAATGAGCTGCAACAGTTGGGGATCACCATTCAGCAAGCGGGCCGCAAGGCGCTGGATGACAAAGTCAAAGGCGCGTCGCACCAGGGGATCGTGGCCCGGGTGCGTCCGGGTAAGCAGTACAACGAGAACGATCTCGAGGATGTGCTGGCCGGGAAAGACAACCCGCTGCTGCTGGTATTGGACGGCGTGACTGATCCGCACAACCTGGGCGCCTGTCTGCGTAATGCGGATGCAGCCGGTGCCGTGGCGGTGATTGTGCCTAAAGATCGCTCGGCGCAGCTCAACGCGACGGCCAGCAAGGTGGCCTGCGGGGCGGCGGAAGTGGTACCGCTGATCCGGGTCACCAACCTGGCCCGGACCCTGCGCAGCCTTCAGGAGCAGGGTGTCTGGGTGGTTGGCACCGCCGGGGAAGCGACACATGATCTGTACCAGAGCAAGCTGACCGGCCCGCTGGCGATTGTGATGGGGGCGGAAGGGGAAGGCATGCGTCGCCTGACCCGGGAAACCTGTGACGATTTGATCAAAATCCCGATGGCCGGCTCGGTCTCAAGTCTGAATGTCTCTGTGGCGACCGGGATCTGCCTGTTTGAGGCGGTACGTCAACGCCAGGTATCCTGATTATTCAGCAGGGTAACAGCATGAAAACCGGCGCGGCCTGAACAGCCGCGCCGGTTTGTTTGAGGCCATTGGCATAATGACCGTCGACCTGCATCATCTTGGACAAAATTAGCTTGCTAAGATTGCCCATTCTCTGTACTATTCTGCCTCCGAATTCTCGGTTCTTTATTTTAGTTCCTTGCTTCTCCTGGATGACCGAGCCAATTAGAGAAGCTGATTAATCCGTAAGGAGCAACCCATGCGTCATTACGAAATCGTATTCATGGTGCACCCAGACCAAAGCGAGCAAGTTGCTGGCATGGTCGAGCGCTACACTGGTGCAATCAAAGATTCTGGTGGTCAGATTCACCGTCTGGAAGATTGGGGCCGTCGTCAACTGGCTTACCCAATCAACAAACTGCACAAAGCACACTACGTTCTGATGAACGTTGAAGCTGAGCAGTCTGTAATTGACGAGCTGGAGTCTAACTTCCGCTTCAACGATGCTGTGATCCGTAACATGATCATGCGCACTAAAGGCGCTATCACTGAGCCATCTCCAATGATGAAGGCTAAAGAAGAGCGTGCCCCACGTCGTGAAGAGCGTGCAGAAGCACAATCTGAAGGCGAAGCTGCAGCTGAGTAATTGTTAAATGACCAATCGTCTGGAGTTGGCCGGCGTTATCGCTAAAAACCCCAAACGAAGCCAGTCCCCTGCGGGCATTCCTCATTGTCACTTTGTGCTTGAGCATCGCTCGGTTCAGCGGGAAGCTGATTTACCTCGCCAGGTGTATTGCTACATCAACGTGGTGGTCAGTGGCCAAGGTCAACAAGCACTCACGCAAGATTTAGCTATCGGCAGCCACATTAAGGTAGCGGGATTTATCTCCTACCAAACCGGCCGGAACGGTATCGGGAAATTAGTGTTGCATGCCGATCACATTGAAAAAATTTAGTTCAGGAGATAAGCCCATGGCACGTTTCTTCCGTCGTCGTAAATTCTGCCGTTTCACTGCAGAAGGCGTACAAGAGATTGACTACAAAGACGTAGCAACTCTGAAAAACTACATCACTGAAGCTGGTAAAATCGTACCAAGCCGTATCACTGGTACTCGCGCTAAATACCAGCGCCAGCTAGCTCGCGCTATCAAGCGTTCTCGTTACCTAGCACTTCTGCCATACACTGACAAGCATCAGTAATTGGTAGCGGCTTCTATTACGTTTAAGAGGACAAGATAATGCAAGTTATTCTACTTGATAAAATCGGTAACCTGGGTGGCCTAGGCGATCAGGTTAACGTTAAAGCGGGCTTTGCACGTAACTTCCTTATCCCACAAGGTAAGGCTGTTATGGCAACTAAAGCTAACGTTGAGATGTTCGAAGCTCGTCGTGCTGAGCTGGAAGCTAAAGTTGCTGAGCAACTGACTGCTGCCCAAGCACGTGCTGAGAAATTGAACGCTCTGGAAGCAGTTGTTCTTGCTTCTAAAGCTGGTGATGAAGGTAAACTGTTCGGTTCTATCGGTACTCGTGACATCGCTGACGCAATCACTGCGGCAGGTGTTGAAGTAGCGAAGAGCGAAGTTCGCCTACCAGAAGGTGCACTGCGCACAACTGGCGAGTTCGAGATCAGCATCCAGCTGCACTCTGACGTGTTCGCTACAATCAACCTGAACGTTGTTGCAGAAGACTAATAACGTTTGGTGTTGAAACAGAAAACCAGCCTTCGGGCTGGTTTTTTGCTATCTGGGGATTGGTTGTCGCAGTCAAACGGGCAGAAGAGCTGAGAGCGCTTCGGTGAACGTGCGCTTGAAACTTGAAACTTGAGTGCAGGATTAGCGGACGGGATCGAACCGGAACAGCAGGTTGATGGTCATGATGGAATCTCGTTTATCCAGCCCATCCGGGACCCAGCTGTTGAGCTTCTGGGTATTGCTCAGCTTAATGGCGATATGTTCCGAGATTGCACTGGTCAGGTTCAGTTCTGCTTCCAGGGTGCTGTTGCTGTTGCCGGCAATGGTGGTGACTCGCCCTTCGACTTCCACGGTCTTGGAAGGTTTCCAGATAAACTTGGTATTGCCCCGCAGGATCAGCTCGTTGACCGTCATCGGCACGATAATATCGTCATCATCGATCTCGTCGATATTCGGCTCCTGGTGGCGATAGCCCGGACCGGCTTCCACTTCCATCTGAAAGGTTTCCAGCCGCAGCAACTGATAACCCAGACCGGTTGAAAAGGTAAAGTCGCTGAAGTATGGCCCGTAGCGATCATCGATGTAGCTGACGTTCCCCAGCACGTAGGTACTGTCATTGATCTTCATGTCGCTTTGCAGCTCAAGCTGGCCTTTGCGCTTGTCTTCCTCGCCGTCCTTCTCGGCCAGTAGATACTTGGCCTCGGTGGTATGCCGGTACTCGTTTTTGACATAGGTGAGTCCGACGCGGGCGTTGAGCGATTCGGAATCCGAGTTCCCGCCCAGGGCCTGGTAACCCAGCTCCAGCTCGCTTGCCCAGGGAGATCGTGGTCGCTTGGGTTGATCCTCATCGTTGGCATAAGCAGTCGCATTGGCAAGCAGCAATAAGGTCAGTAGATATCTTGCCAAGGATCCTCCGGCGGTTGCTCATGTTCATCGGGTGGAAAGCAAGCCGCAGAGTGTAGCCGAGAAATGTCAGCGTTTCGTCAAGAAATGTGAGGAATCTCGCGCTGGGGGAAGGATGCAGGGCATAATCAATGACAGGAGTGGGGCGACTTTGATCGATGTTTTTCCCATGATATTGATACATTGCGCCCGCATGAAAAGGTATAATGCCCGGTCTGGTTCCCGGTAAGCACGCAAATCCTATGGCAGAAAACAGTAAACCGTATAAACCGAAAGATTCGAAGATGGACGCCATCAAGATGCCGCCCCACTCGCTGGAGGCAGAGCAGTCCGTTCTTGGCGGCCTGATGCTGGACAATGAAAAGTGGGATACGGTCGCGGAAAAGGTCGTTGCCAAAGACTTCTACAGTCGGCCGCACCGGCTGATTTTTGAAAGTGCCGCGATGCTGCTCGAAAGCGGCCAGCCACTGGATTTGATCACTCTGTCGGAGCATCTGGAGCGGGGAGATCAGCTGGAAGATGTCGGCGGCTTTGCGTATCTGGCAGAGCTGGCCAAAAACACCCCTTCGGCGGCGAACATTTCAGCGTATGCAGATATCGTCCGGGAGCGGGCGCTGATCCGCGACATGATCGGCGTGGCTAACGAAATTGCCGATGCCGGTTACGATCCGCAGGGGCGTACCAGTGAAGATCTGCTTGATATGGCCGAGAGTAAGGTCTTTGCCATTGCCGAGCAGCGCACCTCTGAAAATGAAGGTCCCCAGAACGTCGACAGTGTGCTGGAGAAAACCCTGGAGCGGATCGAGCTGCTCTATCAGTCGCCGCAGGACGGGGTGACCGGGGTGTCGACCGGGTTTACCGATCTCAACAAGAAAACCGCCGGTTTGCAGGGCTCAGACTTGATCATCGTGGCGGCCCGTCCGTCGATGGGTAAAACCACCTTTGCGATGAACCTGTGTGAAAACGCCGCGATGGAGCAGGAAAAGCCGGTGCTGATCTTCTCGCTGGAGATGCCCGCAGAGCAGATCATGATGCGTATGCTGGCCTCCCTGTCCCGGGTGGATCAGACCAAAATCCGGACCGGTCAGCTGGATGACGAAGACTGGGCCCGGATTTCATCGACTATGGGTATTCTGATGGAGAAGAAGAATATGTATATCGATGACAGCTCCGGTCTGACGCCGACCGAAGTGCGCTCCCGGGCGCGCCGGGTGGCGCGGGACCACGGTGGCCTGAGCATGATTATGGTCGACTACCTGCAGCTGATGCGCGTCCCTGGCTTGCAGGACAACCGGACCCTGGAAATTGCCGAGATCTCTCGCTCGCTGAAAGCCCTGGCCAAAGAGCTCAACGTGCCGGTGGTGGCGCTGTCGCAGCTGAACCGATCGTTGGAGCAGCGGGCGGATAAGCGGCCGGTCAACTCGGACTTGCGTGAATCCGGTGCGATCGAGCAGGATGCCGACTTGATCATGTTCATCTACCGGGATGAGGTTTACCACGAAGACAGTGCGCTCAAGGGCATTGCCGAAATCATCATCGGTAAGCAGCGGAATGGTCCCATCGGCTCTGTACGCTTGACCTTCCAGGGCCAGTTCTCCCGGTTTGATAACTACGCCGGCCCGGCCTTTGATGATGAATAACTTGTAAGTGACAGGACAATACATGAAAGCCGCGACCGCATATATCGATACCCAGGCACTGCGCCATAACGTCAGCCAACTGCGCAAGCAGGCACCGGCCAGTAAACTGCTGGCGATGGTCAAGGCCAATGGCTACGGCCACGGGTTACAGCAGGTCGCGACCAGCCTGCCGGATGTCGATGGCTTCGGTGTGGCACGGATTGAGGAAGCGTTGTCCCTGCGGGCCTGCGGGGTGGTGCAGCCTATTTTGCTGATGGAAGGGTTTTATGCCCCGGGTGATTTGCCGGTTCTGGTGACCAACAATATCCAGACCGTGGTCCATACCCCGGAGCAGCTCGAAGCGCTGGAGCTGGCGAGCCTGGAGGCACCGGTCAAGGTTTGGCTGAAGATTGACAGCGGCATGCACCGGCTCGGGGTGCGCCCGGAAGAATTTCACGAGTTTGTCGAACGGCTCCATGCTTGCCCGAACGTCGCGAAGCCGCTGCGTTACATGAGCCACTTTGCCTGTGCCGATGAGCTGGAAAATCCGGTGACGGAGTCGCAAATCCAGACTTTTATGGCCCTCACGGAGGGGTGTCGCGGTGAACGCTCCCTGGCAAACTCCGCCGGGATCCTGGCCTGGCGTCACAGCCATCTCGACTGGATCCGTCCCGGGATCATCATGTTCGGGATTTCGCCGTTTGCAGACGAAAGTCATTCGGCCCAGGCGTTTGGCATGAAGCCGGTGATGACCCTGGCTTCAAGCGTGATTGCGGTGCGCCAGGTGAAACAAGGCGAGCAGGTCGGCTATGGTGGCACCTGGACCAGTGAGCGGGATACCAAAATCGGGGTGGTCGCCATCGGCTACGGTGACGGCTATCCGCGTTCGGCGCCCAATGGCACGCCGGTGCTGATTAACGGCCGCTGGGTACCGATTGCCGGTCGGGTGTCGATGGATATGCTGACGGTCGATTTGGGACCGGAGGCTACCGATCAGGTCGGTGATGAAGCCATTTTATGGGGACGTGGCTTGCCGGCGGAGGTGGTGGCCGAGCATGTCGGAACCATCGCTTATGAGCTGGTGACCAAGCTGACTTCCCGGGTGGCCATGGCCTACAGCTAAGTGGCCAAGGACTGCTTCGGCATAACAAGGCGAGCTCAGGCTCGCCTTGTTGGTTTTGGTTTGGTCATCAGGCAGTGCCGGTAGAATCACCGCCTGTTTCATCAAAGCATGATTTTATCAAAGCATTGAAATGCATGGCTTCAGAAATACACGGCTTCAGAATCCGCGCAGCTGGATCCGGCGCAGAAACTCGGTCATGACCCGGTCATAGAGCAGATCGCCGAGAAACGCATCTTCCACATGGTGATCAATACTCGGATTGTCATTGACCTCAATCACCCGCACCTGGCCATCCACTTCCTTCAAGTCCACCCCATACAGGCCGCTGCCGATCTGGTTGGCAGCCTTCAGCGCGGTATCGATCACGGCTTTGGGCACCTGCTTGAGATCCAGGGTTTCAAACCCACCGGAGCTGACCCGTCCGCTTTGATGATGCTGGTAGATCTGCCAATGGCCGCGGCTCATGTAATATTTACAGGCAAAGAGCGGCTGGCGGTTGAGGATCCCGATCCGCCAGTCGTAATCGGTCGGCAGGAACTCCTGAGCCAGGATCAGCGTGCTGCGGGCAAACAGGTTCTCCATCTGGGTCAGCAACTGCTCGCGATGACTGACCTTGACCACCCCGACCGAAAACGCCCCGTCCGGAACTTTCAGCACCATGGGGTAGCAGATCTCGGCTTCGGCCAGGGCCAGCCAGTGTGGGTCGAACCGCTTCAACACCACGCTCTTGGGCGCCGGAATATGGTGCAGGTGCAGCAACTCGGTCAGAAAAACCTTGTTGGTACATTTCATGATGGACTCCGGATCGTCCATCACCACCAGGCCCAGCTTCTCTGCGGTTTTGGCAAACCGGTAGGTGAAGTTATCAATATTCGTCGTTGCCCGGATAAACAAGCCGTCAAATTCCCCCAACCGGGACAGATCGTCCGGGGTGATGGTTTGCAGGCGCATGCCCAGCCGTTTGGCCGCTTTCTTGAACTGGTGCAGGGCCGGGCCGTCGGAAGGCGGCATCTTCTCGTTCGGATCGACCAGCAGCGCCAGATCATATCGGGCGTTCTTACTGGGCTTGGGAGAGCGCCAGACCTTGTTGGAGAATCGCTCCAGGGCATCGGCAAACTGATCCTGCTCCGGATCAGTCAGGTCCTGGAACGGAAACGGGGTGATTTGCTCGACTTGCCAGTGCGTTTCCGTCCGGCGAATACTCACCTTCATCACCGGCATCATAAAGTGCTCGAACAGCCGACGGGCAATTTTGGCAAATCCCGGCACCGCTGACCGGCCGAAATAGATTTTTTCTTCCAGGAGCGCTCCGACGGGCAGTTGCTGATCGGCAAAGGCTTTTTCCAGCTGATCGGAGGGCACCGACAGCAGGAAGGGCTGGGACAGATCGGTAATCGTCATCATCCGGGGGATCACCCGGTGCCCCCGGGCCTCAGCCATCAGCGAGCAATAATAGCCGCTGCTCAGATAGTCGTAATCCCGGCACAGGTTGATGATTTGGGTTGCCTTCTGATCGCAAAATGCGCCCTGCTGTAAATAGGCGTCGACCGTGACTACCCTGTCTGAGGGAAAATACTGCCGCCAGTCACTGTCGTTGTCGGTAATGATGAGAACTTTCGTCATCGCGAAGCTTACCTCTAGCCTTGCGGCTAAATTTGGGATTAAATCGAGTCAGTCCACTAGAGGCGATTCCGTCCATGAAAGTCCGTACTGCGCAGCTTAATGATCTCGATAGCTTAAATACTCTGGAGGCTCAGCTTTTCGACGGGGATCGGATTTCGCCCCGTCAGATGCGGCGGTTTATCAAATCGCCTCAGAGTGTCTTGTTTCTCGCGGAAGAAGAAGGCCGAACCGCCGGCTATGGGCTGGTGTTGTTTCACCGGGGAACCCAGTTGGCGCGTTTGTACTCCCTTGCCGTCGATCCCGATTTTCGAGGCCGGCGTCTGGCCCAGCAGCTCTTGGCTGCCTGTGAAACGGCGGCCCTGGAAAATGGTTTCAATACATTAAGGCTGGAAGTGCGTCATGACAATCTTCCTGCGCGAAATCTTTATGAAAAATGCGGTTACTCACCATTAAAAGTCTTAATCCATTATTACGATGATCTGGCCGACGGCATCCGAATGCAAAAGCGTCTGACCCCCGTCGAGTCAAAGTGGCTGTTACCGTTGCCCTTGTATGTGCAGACGACGCCGTTTACTTGCGGTCCGGCCTGTCTGATGATGAGTCTGGCTTATCTGCAGCCGGGTTATCAGCCAAGCCGTCAGCTGGAGATGCAGCTGTGGCGGGAGGCCACGACGATTTTTATGGCTTCCGGCCATGGTGGGTGTAGCGGGCATGGTCTGGCGCTGGCGGCAAACCGGCGGGGCTGCCGGGTGGAGCTGTGGGCACAGTCGCAGTCCACGCCGTTTATAGACAGTGTCAGGGATCCGAAGAAAAAAGAGATCATCGAGCTGGTCCATCTGGATTTTTGTCAGCAGCTTGATGACGCAGGCGTGGCGGTGGTGGAAGCGATGCCGTCGGTGCCCCAGATTGAAGCCTGGCTGCGGCAGGGCTGTTGCCTGCTGATGTTGATCAGTACCTACCGGTTTAACGGCTGCAAGGAGCCGCACTGGATTTTGCTCACCGGCGTCAGTGAGCAGTTCTTTTTCTTCCATGACCCTTTTGCTGAAGATCGGGCGGACAGCGGCCACCGGGCCCATGTCCCGTTGACCAAAGCCGGACTGAGTCAGGTGCTGGGTTTCGGGCGGCAGAAACAGACCGCCTGCGTGGTGCTCCGGCCCGACACGTTGACCATCACGCCCCCTGAAGGGTGATCACAACCCGGCGGCTGCCGCCCTGGTCGCGGTGTTCGCCGAGGTAAATTCCCTGCCAGGTGCCTAAAGCCAGGCGGCCATTTTGGATCGGAATCGAGACGCTGCACCCCAGGGTTGAGGTTTTGATATGGGCCGGCATGTCATCATCGCCTTCGTACGTATGGCGGTAATAAGGGGCTCGCTCCGGTACGGCCCGGTTGAAATGGGCCTCCATATCACTGCGCACGGTCGGATCGGCGTTTTCGTTGATCGTCAGGCTGGCGGACGTGTGCTGGATAAAGCAGTGGGCCAGGCCGACCTGAAAGTCCTGGATTTCCGGAATTTGTTGTTCAATTTCATCGGTGATGAGATGAAAGCCCCGGCGCTTGGCGGAAAGTTGAATTGTTTTCTGAAACCACATAGTCTTTGCCTTATTGTCACCATCTGACTGTAATCTTAGATGATTACGGTACTCATCCGCTGCTTTTCCGTCTATGATTTATGCTTGGTTTTCGTGACCTGACTCAATGAAGGCAGGGGTCGGTTCACGCCATAATTTGTCATAAGTCGTAAAATTACAAAAATATAGCCAGCCGGACAGGGTGGGCTACACTTGACAACATTTACACACATCAGGGATCCACGGCTTGGATGAGACTGACTAGGCCCATGGATTGAAATGAAATTATCAGGAACTTCATCATGTTGAAAAACATTAACCCAACGCACACCCAAGCATGGCAAGCGCTGACGGCACACTTTGAAGAGGCCCAGGATCTGCAACTGAGCGAGCTGTTTGCCCAGGACAGCGAACGCTTTGCTAAATTCTCCGCACAATTCGGCTCAGATATTTTGTTGGATTACTCCAAAAACCTGATCACCGAAGAGACGATGGCTAAGTTGTTGGCTCTGGCTGAGCAAACGGAAGTGAAAGCGGCGATTGCCGACCTGTTCGGCGGCGAGAAGATTAACCGCACCGAAGATCGCGCGGTCCTGCACACGGCGCTGCGTAACCGCAGCAATACCCCGGTGATGGTGGACGGCGAAGATGTGATGCCGAAAGTCAATGCGGTACTGGAGAAGATGAAGGGCTTCACGACGCGCATCGTGGACGGTGAGTGGAAAGGGTACACCGGCAAGGAAATTACCGATGTGGTGAATATCGGGATCGGCGGGTCGGATCTGGGACCTTATATGGTGACCGAAGCGCTGATGCCGTACAAAACCCGCCTGAACATGCATTTCGTCTCCAATGTCGACGGCACCCATATTGCAGAAACACTGAAGTCGCTGAACCCGGAAACCACCCTGTTCCTGATTGCATCGAAAACTTTCACCACCCAGGAAACCATGACCAACGCCCATTCTGCGCGTGACTGGTTCCTGGCGACGGCCGAAGAGCAAGGCCATGTTGCCAAACACTTCGCGGCCCTGTCGACCAATGCCGAGGCCGTAGCGGCGTTTGGCATTGATACCGAGAACATGTTTGAGTTCTGGGACTGGGTCGGCGGCCGTTACTCACTGTGGTCGGCGATTGGCCTGTCGATCAGCCTGGCAGTCGGTTTCGACAACTTTGTCGCTCTGCTGGAGGGCGCGCATGCCATGGATCAGCACTTTGCCGAAGCCCCGCTGGCGGAAAACCTGCCGGTGATCCTGGCGCTGATTGGCCTGTGGTACAACAACTTCCACGGCGCGGAATCTGAAGCTATCCTGCCGTATGATCAGTACCTGCACCGCTTCGCGGCCTATTTCCAGCAAGGCAATATGGAATCGAACGGGAAGTACGTCGATCGCGGCGGCAATCCGATTGATTACCAAACTGGCCCGATCATCTGGGGTGAGCCGGGTACCAACGGTCAGCATGCCTTCTATCAGCTGATCCACCAGGGCACCAAACTGATCCCGTGTGACTTTATTGCGCCGGCGCTCAGCCACAACCCGCTGAGCGATCACCATCCGAAGCTGATGGCCAACTTCTTTGCTCAGACGGAAGCGCTGGCGTTCGGTAAGACCCAAGCTCAGGTTGAAGCGGAATTCCTGGCGGCCGGTAAGTCACTGGATGAAGTGAAGGAACTGGTACCATTCAAGGTCTTTGAAGGGAACCGTCCGACCAACTCGATCCTGGTGAAACAAGTCACGCCGGCTGTGCTGGGCGCGTTGATTGCCATGTACGAGCATAAGATCTTCACCCAAGGGGTCATCTGGAACATCTTCAGCTTTGATCAGTGGGGGGTTGAGCTGGGTAAACAACTGGCTAATAACATTCTGCCGGAGCTGACCAATGAGGCGGCGATCAGCAGCCACGACAGTTCTACCAACGGGCTGATCAACGCTTTCAAACAGTGGCGTAGCTAAGGCCTTCATCATTGTATGAAAAAACGCCGCAAATTGCGGCGTTTTTCTTATGAGTCTGTTTCAGCAGTATTAAGATAGTGCGACCACTTCGCTTGCTTGCGGACCCTTCTGACCATCAGTCACGATAAACTCAACACTTTGGCCTTCTCTCAGCGTGCGGCGACCCTGAGCCTGAATGGCGCTGAAGTGGACGAAAACATCCTTACCATCTGCACCAGAAATAAAACCAAAGCCTTTTTCATCGTTAAACCATTTAACGGTTCCAGTCAGTTTGCTCATGTTACGATCTTTCCTTTGAATGAGGGTATTTCCTTGCGAGGCCGGAGCGGCCCGCAAACTTACGCGCTGAAAAACAGGGCCATAGGAGCGTGAATGCTTATTCAGCATAGTTCAGTCTAGACCGGATTCTGGAGAGTGGGTAGTTTTTTGTCCGGGATTTAAGAGGACTTCACATAAAATTCAAAGTGATAGTCAGCATGATTGCTGGCGGGGAGATCGCCAGCCAGAACGTGCTGGCTGGTGCGATAAAGTGCGTGTTGCGCGGCTTAACCGTCGAAGCAAATCTCGATGAAGGCTTTGCCGTACTCAGAGTCGAACGGCATGATGATGATCGCGCCATCACACTTGTGGGTGATGGTGTGGCCGCGGCCGGAAACCACCGCCGGTGTTGCCATTTCAAACTCATAGCCTTTGTCGGACAGGATTCGCTTGGCGCCACCGGTCACCATATTGGTGATTTCACCGACCATATCAGTCACTTCTTCGTTAATAGCGTTGGGGCGCTCGCCCAACATACGTTGCATGATCTCAAGCGCCAGCCGTTCATCAAAAGTGATCGACATTGAGCCTTTAGTTTTTGGACCCACCATCCCGATCAGACCGGAAACGTCACCGCGTGCAACTTCGTCTTTCTTCAGTCGTGGCTTTTGCGGAGCAAGCTCCATCGAGGCCATCGTCTTAAGCACATTCAGCAGTGAAGCTAGAAAAGGGTTTACAAATTCTGCGCGCATAATCTCATAATGACTGTATTAGTAAGTGGTAAGGTTACTGCTTGCTGCTTTGGCATTGCTGACAAATGCCATGGCTCTCCACAACATGGTTGGAGATCTGAAAACCATGTTTTTCTGCCTTCTGGCGCAGCAATTTCGCCAGCTCATCGTCATGACATTCTTCGACGGTCCCACACTCATCACAGATCAGCAGCTGAGAGCAGTGATCTGCATGACCGAGCACGCAACAGGCAATATAACTGTTGGTTGACTCGACTTTATGTACAAATCCTTGCGCGAGGAGAAAGTCGAGGGCCCGGTAGACCGTCGGCGGTTTGGCCTGCGGCTCGCTCTCGCGCAGCAGATCCAGCAACTCATAAGCGCTGATGGAACTGTGGTGTTCAATGATGAGCTCAAGGACCTTCAGTCTTTGAGGGGTTAGCCTAACGCCTCGTTCTTCGCAAATCTGTTGCGCTTTGGTCAGCAATTGCGTGTGATTCGCCATATAACCTCAAAAAACAGCGATAAGTCCAATAGTTTATCATAGCATTCGGGAAACGTATCTCTGTTCCTCGGGATCGAACAAAATCAGCCGAAAAAACCGTGTCATAGATCACGCCGGTTTGCTTCCGGGCTGACTGGCGAACGGGGAATTATGTTCACCTTTCGATGAGTATGGCAGCAAAAAGCTGCGCCATTCAATTCCTATCCGATAAGCCAGATTATAACTCTATGATTCATAAGTGAAGAGCGGCTTGTGCAGCTTTTGGAGCATCATAACCCAAAAGCTAAAAGAGCTGTACATCTTGGCGAGGACTGTTTCTTTTATTCTTTTAAATCATTGTTTTATGTTTAATTATAATTGTCTCGTGATGTTCTATTCGCATAGGGTCTCTTTTGAACGATAGGTGGGTTTGACAACCGATCTTCGTACAGCTTTTTGCTGAATGAGCGGGAAAAAGGTTTCAATGTTTGGTTTGATATTTTGGCTTGGTTTTAACTGGTTGATATTTTGATGTTTTATCAGATGTACAGCTTTTTGGGTTATTGGTGGTCAAAAGCTATTATTGCTGTACATGAGTGAAAGAAAATTGATATTTTTCATTTAAAAACAGTGCATTGCTATTTATTTTGTTTGGCCTGTAATGTTCTTTTTGCTGGGGGCGCTTTCTGTCTGGGAGTGAATCCGGGGGCGTGAGAGTTGGGCTGACCGCCGGAATGCGATAGAATCCACTCTCTTTTCATTCACACCGGTGTTTCGGACCGGGTGAAGGTCGCTGCCGGGTGTGCTCTCCGGGCTGGGTAGCGGGATTGCAACACGGAGGCGCGGGTTACAACGAGGCTTTTCGATGTCAGAGAATGCTGTGGTCGAGCACGACAAGATACAAACTGAATCAACCCCCAATGCGGACATTCCCGCTTGCCGCTTTTCCGTGGCACCGATGCTCGATTGGACGGATCGGCATTGCCGCTATTTTCATCGTCAATTGAGTGAGCATGCCCAGTTGTATACGGAGATGGTCACGACCGGGGCAATTATTCACGGGAAGGCGGATTACCTGGCATATAACGAAGAAGAGCATCCGTTGGTCCTGCAACTCGGCGGTTCGAATCCGGCGGATCTGGCCCAGTGCGCTAAGCTGGCCCAGGAGCGCGGCTACGATGAAGTGAACCTCAACGTGGGCTGTCCGTCAGATCGGGTGCAGAACGGTCGTTTCGGTGCTTGCCTGATGGGCGAAGCTGAGCTGGTGGCTCAGTGCGTTGCTGCCATGCGGGAAGTGGTGGATATTCCGGTTTCGGTGAAGACGCGGATCGGGATTGATGAGCAGGATTCCTACCCGTTCTTGACCGACTTTATCGGTACGGTCAGTGAGAAAGGCGGCTGTCGCGACTTTACCATCCATGCCCGCAAAGCGTGGCTGAGTGGCTTGAGCCCGAAAGAGAACCGTGAGATCCCGCCGTTGGATTACCCGCGCGTGTATCAGCTGAAGCAGGATTTCCCGCATCTGACCATGGCGGTGAACGGCGGGGTCAAAACCTTTGAAGAGATGGCGGAGCATTTGGTACACCTGGACGGGGTGATGGTGGGGCGTGAAGCTTATCAGAATCCTTACCTGCTGGCGGAAGTGGATCAGCGACTGTTCGGCAGCGCTCAGCCGGTGAAAAAACGCCGTGCCGTGGTTGAAGCCATGTTCCCTTATATTGAGCGCGAGTTGTCCAAGGGCGCCTATCTGAATCATATCTCCCGTCATATGCTGGGCCTGTTCCAGAACATGCCGGGTGCACGGCAGTGGCGCCGTCATATCAGTGAAAATGCGCACAAGCCGGGCTCGGGGATCGAAGTCCTGGAGCAGGCACTGGCGAAAATCCCGGCGCATTTGGATGTATAAGCACGGAGCCCTGAACGCGGACCCGCAGACATCTTGTGCCGCCAACATTGGTGTGTTTTACCACTGAGTTGGCGAAAGTCGCTAAATCTTGCCTGAGGCGTTGATCGGAAACGATCAGCGCCTTTTTATTTCCCCTATTAAATCAGTTGCTTGTATTTTGTTCTAAGTTGGCCTGGTTTGTGCTGTAGTACAGGAAGCAGATCAGGAGAGAGGACCTATCATGATTGAATTTCTGTTTTTAATTGCGTTTGCGTTTGTGCTGCTGTTTACCGGGGTCAGCCTGGTGGGGATGGCGCTCGCCGTATTTGTCGGTTTTGTGGTGATGGCCGTGGTCGGAATGCTGGGTGTGGTACTCAAGCTGCTGCCCTGGCTGGTGCTGATTGCCGTCGGTGTCTGGTTGTATCGTCGTCATCGCCCGGCGCAGTGTCGCCGGACGTATGAACACCGTCGTTATTAAGTGTATTCTGGAAGCAAGATCACCCGCTTCCGGGCCGAGTAAAATCATGCTTATTCATGATGGCAGGAAATGCGGTTTTCTTATACAGCATCTGGTATAGTCTGGCCGAACTTGAATATTCTAATAAAGAGCGGAGACTCGGAATAATGAATAAACTGACAACTTCGGCTGTCGCGGCAGCAGTGGCGCTGGCAGCAGCTGTGCCTGCGCAGGCAGCTGTGCTTTTGGGTGTGAAGGCAGGGGCGGACGCTTGGTTTACCAATGCGACCATTAACGACGTGAAGAGCAACGAAGACGAGACAAATTTCTCATATCATCTTGCTTTTGAGCATTTTGTACCGCTGGTACCGAATGCGCGTCTGCGGTATACCGATGTTGATGTGGGTGCGGTCTCTTTCGGCCAGACCGACTACACGGCGTACTACGAGTTCCTGGACAATGACCTGGTGTCACTTGATGCGGGGATCACCCTGACGAAGTTCAACGATGGTAAATTTGCAGGGGAAAGCTTCAGCGAATGGCATCCGAGCCTGTACGGTAATGCGGAAGTCGGCCTGCCGATGACGCCGGTCTCTGTCTTTGTTGATCTGAACATGGGCAACTATGACGGCACCAGTACGGTGGACGGTACTGCCGGGGTGAACTGGGCTCTGCCGCTGATTGCTGCCGACCTGAACCTGCGTGCGGGCTACCGGGTGATGGACTACGATCTGGATTTCATCAAGAGCTCAGCTGGTAAAGTGAAAATTGACGGCTGGTTTGCCGGGGTTGAACTGGACTTCTAAGTGATTGTTCTGCTCAGCTGAAGATAAAAGCCACGACGCCTCGTGGCTTTTTTGTTGCCTGTTTTCAGGTTTCTGTACCATTTTTAAAATGATACAACGCTAAGGAAACAGGCTATGACCATCACTGAATTACAGCAACTGTACGCGAATAAGGATATTGTGGAAGCGGTGATTGAGCCTTCCATTCAGGCGAATGGGTGGATCGTTGAGTTCCGTCATCGCCGCGGCGGTTTTGTCCCCTTGACCGACGGCTCCGGCAGCGAGAAATGCTACCACGATATCGACACCGCGACTGAGCGGGCGTTTGAGGTCGGGTTCCATCAGGTACGAATCGCCGATACGTTTTAAGCTGGCGGGGAAGCACAGCTCTTCCCCGTGGCTCCTCCCTTACAAAAAGTTATAAAACATTCTTATCTATTCTTTCTTGTTATTTCCTTGAGTAGCTAATCTAACACTACGCAATGTAAAGGGATCGTCGTGTCATGTTACTTAAGGAACTCTCGGCCATAGCCAGCCCGCTTAATGATCAGCAAATAGGTCAGCTGCAACAGGCTGCCGCCGAACTGTCGCCACAACAACTGGCGTGGATCAGCGGCTACTTTTGGGGGCTTAGCCAGAATCAACCTGCAGGCCAGCATGTGCCTGCTTCGCAGCCTGTGGCGGCCGTCCGGCCGGCAGGCAAACTTACCATTATTTATGCCTCGCAAACCGGAAATGCCAAAGGGGTTGCAGAAGCGCTGAAACAGGAAGCGGAAGCTGCCGGTGTGGCCGTCGCGCTGTTTTCTGCCGGTGACTATAAAGGCAAGGATCTGGTCAAGGAAACCCACGTCATTATCGTCGCTTCGACGCATGGTGAAGGGGAAGCGCCGGATGATGCCATCGAGCTGCATGAATTCCTGCAATCGAAAAAAGCGCCGAAGTTGCCGAACCTCAAGTATGCGGTGATTGGTCTGGGGGATTCCAGCTACGAGTTCTTCTGCCAGACGGCCAAGGATTTCGATAGCTATCTCAGCCGCTTGGGCGCAGAGCCGATGCTGGTGCGCCTCGACTGTGATGTGGATTACGATGCGCCGGCTGCCGAGTGGCGTAAAGAAGCGCTGACCAAGGTGAAAGAAACGCTGTCGACCGGCGAAGCCGAGGTGGTGCAACTGCCGGTGGGCCAGGCCCAGCAGACGGCGAGCCAGTACAGCAAGCAGAATCCGTATGAAGCCACTTTGCTGGCCAGCCAGAAGATCACTGGCCGTCGTTCCGGTAAAGATGTGCGCCATGTCGAGATTGATTTGGAAGGCTCCGGCCTGACGTATCAGCCGGGTGATGCCCTGGGCGTTTGGTTCGAGAACGATCCGGCGCTGGCTGAGGCCCTGGCGGTCCGCGTGGGCCTGGACGGCTGTGAGTCGGTGGAAGTTGACGGGGAAGCGATGTCCCTGCAGCAGGCGCTGATCAGCAAGTTTGAGATCACCGCGGCGAATCCGCAGCTGGTGACCAAGTTTGCCGAGCTGTCCGCCAGCAAGAAGCTGGAGAAGCTGGTCGCCGATAAAGACAAGCTGCGCCAGTATGCCGGTAATACGCAGGTGATTGATGTACTCGCCGAGAAGAAGACCCAACTGAGCGCCGAGCAACTGATCGGCCTGCTGCGTCGACTGACCCCGCGTTTGTACTCAATTGCGTCGAGCCAGGAAGAAGTTGGCGAAGAAGTGCATTTGACGGTCGGGCTGGTGGAATACCAGCAGGGTGATGAAACCCGCCAGGGTGGTGCGTCGAGCTATCTGGCACAACGGCTGGAAGAAGGCGAGCCGGTGAAGGTTTTTGTCGAGACCAACAACAACTTCAAGCTGCCCGCTGACGATAATACCCCGGTCATCATGGTTGGTCCGGGGACCGGGATCGCACCGTTCCGTGCATTTATTCAGGAACGTGATAACCGCGGTGCTGAAGGGAAGAACTGGCTGTTCTTTGGGGACCGTACCTTTACCGAAGATTTCCTCTATCAGGTTGAGTGGCAGAAGTACCTCAAGTCCGGGGTTGTGAACCAACTGGATGTGGCCTTCAGCCGTGATCAGGTTGAGAAAGTATACGTTCAGCACCGCATTCTTGAGCATGCTGCTCAGGTTTGGCAGTGGCTGCAAGATGGTGCCCATGTGTATGTGTGCGGTGATGCCAACCACATGGCTAAAGATGTCCATGAAGCGCTGCTCACCGTGGCAGAGCAACAGGGGAACTACAGCCGCGAACAGGCCGAGCAGTACTTGAATGAACTGCGCAAGAACAAGCGTTATCAGAAGGACGTGTACTAATGAGCGAGCAGAAATTATCAGATAACGAACGCCTGAAGCGTGAAAGTAACTTTCTGCGCGGGACGATCAGCGAAGACCTGAACGATCGGATCACCGGTGGGTTTACCGCAGATAACTTCCAGCTGATCCGCTTTCACGGCATGTATCAGCAAGATGACCGGGATATCCGCAATGAGCGTGCCAAGCAGAAGCTGGAACCGCTGCATAACGTGATGCTGCGGGCGCGGATGCCGGGCGGGGTGATCAACCCGACTCAGTGGCTGGCCATCGATAAGTTTGCGGCCGAACATAGCCTGTACGGCAGCATTCGTTTGACCACCCGTCAGACATTCCAGTTCCACGGCGTGCTTAAGCCGAATATTAAGCTGATGCACCAGACCCTGAACAGCATCGGGATTGATTCGATTGCGACCGCCGGGGACGTGAACCGGAACGTACTGTGTACCACCAACCCGGTGGAGTCTGAACTGCATCAGGAGGCCTACGAGTGGGCCAAGAAGATCAGTGAGCACTTATTGCCGAAAACCCGGGCGTATGCCGAGATCTGGCTGGACGGCGAAAAGGTGGAAACCACTGACGAAGAGCCAATCCTCGGCAGTACTTACCTGCCGCGTAAGTTCAAGACCACGGTGGTGATCCCGCCGCAAAATGACGTGGATGTCCATGCCAACGACCTGAACTTTGTCGCGATTGCTGACAATGGCAAGCTGGTGGGCTTCAACGTCCTGGTGGGGGGCGGCCTGGCCATGACCCATGGCGATCAGGCGACGTATCCGCGTCGGGCTGATGATTTCGGTTTTATTCCGTTGGAGAAAACCCTGGATGTGGCTGAAGCGGTCGTGACGACCCAGCGTGACTGGGGGAACCGCTCGAACCGGAAGAATGCCAAGACCAAGTACACCCTGGATCGGGTCGGCAGCGATGTCTTCAAAGCGGAAGTTGAGAAGCGCGCCGGGGTGGCGTTTGCCGACAGCCGTCCGTATGAATTTACCGAGCGCGGTGATCGCATCGGTTGGGTCGAAGGCATTGACGGCAAGCACCATCTGACGCTGTTTATTGAGAATGGTCGGATCCTCGACTATCCGGGGAAACCGCTGAAAACCGGGGTCGCCGAAATTGCCAAGGTGCATCAGGGGGATTTCCGGATGACGGCAAACCAGAACCTGATTGTGGCCGGGGTGCCTGCTGGTGAGAAGGAACGGATCGAAAAGATCGCCCGCGATCATGGCTTGATCGACAATGCGGTCAGCGAGCAACGTAAAAACTCGATGGCTTGTGTCTCCTTGCCGACCTGTCCGCTGGCGATGGCGGAAGCCGAGCGCTTCCTGCCTGAGTTCGTCACCGATGTGGAAGGGGTGCTGGCCAAGCACGGCCTAGCAGAGGATGAGAATATCATCCTACGGGTGACCGGCTGTCCGAATGGCTGCGGCCGGGCAATGCTGGCGGAAATCGGTCTGGTGGGTAAGGCGCCGGGGCGCTATAACCTCCACCTGGGCGGGAACCGCAATGGCACCCGGATCCCGAAAATGTACCGGGAAAACATCACGGTTGCTCAGATCATGGCAGAAATCGACACGTTGGTCGGCCGCTGGGCAACCGAGCGGGAAGATGGAGAAGGTTTCGGGGATTTCACCATCCGGGCCGGGATCATCGACCCAGTTATCGTATCGAAGAGGGACTTTTATGCCTAAATTTTCGCTGGCTGAGCTGGTCGGTCAAAACAAGGTGGCGCAGATCCTGCAGCTGGCGGAAGTGAACGCAGCGCTGGAGCAGTTGACGGCCCAGGAGCGGATCCGTTGGGCGCTGGAACATTTGCAGGGAGAATTTGCCCTGGCTTCCAGCTTCGGCATCCAGTCCGCGGTGATGCTGCATATGGTCACGCAGGAAAAGCCGGATATTCCGGTGATCCTGACCGATACCGGTTATCTGTTCCCGGAGACGTACCAGTTCATTGATCACCTGACCGAACGCTTGTCGCTGAACCTGCATGTGTACCGCGCGACACAGAGCGCGGCCTGGCAGGAAGCACGTTATGGTCAGCTCTGGGAGCAGGGGCTGGATGGGATCAAACAGTATAACCGGTTGAATAAAGTCGAGCCGATGCGCCGGGCGCTGGATGAGCTGCGGGTCGGTACCTGGTTCTCCGGACTGCGCCGTGAGCAGTCGGACAGCCGGGCGAGTCTGCCGGTGCTGGCGATTCAGAATGGGGTGTTTAAGTTTCTGCCCCTGATCGACTGGTCGAACAAAGACATTCATCAGTATCTGACCAAGTATGATCTGCCGTATCACCCGTTGTGGGATCAGGGGTATTTGTCGGTGGGCGATACTCACACTACCCGGAAATGGGAGCCGGGAATGTCCGAACAGGAAACGCGTTTCTTCGGTCTCAAGCGTGAGTGTGGTCTGCATGAAGATGATGTCGAGGCCGACGGGTCCGGGATCTGAGCCGAACAACCTCATGCGGTCATGATTGAAACCTTATCTGCCCAAAGCAGATAAGGTTTTCTTTTATGGGGGAAGTGGCTGAATTCAAATCAGATTTGACGTCTCTCTGACAGGTTCAGCCCGCGATCCTTATATCCTCGCCAGTCGGTATCGGATCACCCTGCGGGGTTCCAAATGTTCCCCAAGGCGCCCATGAGTTCGGTGCTGGCACCCTGGTTGCCGACAAATTTGAGGATCACCGGAATAAACTGGCTGACCATGCTCGGATCCATGCCTAGGGTGGTGAAGACTTTGTTGATGGTCTCCATGTTGCTCAACATGCCGCTTAATCCGGTTGGAATGGCGGCACTGAGTTGATCGGCTCCAGGGATCATTTTGCTCAGCTCGCTGGCCTGATCGCCGCTCAGTTGGCTGGAAGCCAGGGACAGCAGGGCACCGGTGCCCCCGGCTGCCTGTTCGGGGCTGACATTCAACTGGCTGGTGATGAGCTCAGTCAAGGGATTACTCGCCACGGCAGATGTTTCTTTACTGCCGCCGAAGAGATCGGACAGGCTGAAGGCGGCGCTGGTGGTTGGTAGCAGAAGGGGGATCAGCAGGGTGACGGGGACGAAGAAGCGTTTGAGCGATGAAGGGGTGTTTACCATGACATTTTCCTGTGCTTGAAACGGTTTAGCTATAAGCGTAGCGGCAATTGCGGCAGGATAGGTCAAGTTTTGGTGAAAATATGGCGGGGTCAGGGATGTGGCGCTGGGGACGACTGAAGTTGCGGAATGAAATCGCCCGTCGAGCAGAGGGCGCGGCATAAAAAAACGGCACCGTCGGCACCGTTTTTTACGAACGCTGAGTTGCAGATAGACTTACAGGATGTCCAGCAGCTCAACTTCGAAGACCAGGGCTGCAAATGGCGGGATCGCTGCACCCGCGCCACGCTCACCGTAGGCCAGGTCTTGTGGGATGTACAGTTTCCACTTCGAGCCAACAGGCATCATTTGCAGGGCTTCAACCCAACCTGCGATCACGCCGGTAACCGGGAATTCAGCTGGCTGGCCGCGGCTGACAGAGCTGTCAAAAACAGTACCGTCAGTCAGCTCACCGTGGTAGTGAACGCGAACTTGTTTGTCTGAAGTTGGGATCTCGCCGTTGCCTTCAACCAGGATTTCGTACTGAAGACCAGACTCAGTCACTGTTACTTCCGGACGGAGTGCGTTATCTTTGAGGAACGCTTCGCCTTCAGCTGCTGCAGCTTTGGCTTGCTCCTGGCGTACGGCTTCCGCACGGGTGTGAAGCTCACGCAGTGCATTGTTGATTTCGTCAACTTCGATTTCTGGCATCTCGCCAGTCAGTGAAGTGGTAATACCTTTGGCAATGGCTGCAACGTTCAGGCCTTCAAGACCACTTTGTGCCAGCTGTTGGCCCATTTGTAGACCGATACCGTAGCTTGCTTTCGTTTCGACTGTATCTAGTTTAACGTCAGACATAATGTCATCTCTTTAGGTAGAGTGAATAAAGCAGGCAGGATAACAGTTTCGACCCCGAGGGGTAAACTTTTGTGACAAGTTGTCGATTGATTGCGTGAGTTGAGAGTGCCGGAGTGTGACTATGGGACAGGCCAGACGCCGTTCAAAGAAAAAGAGTGAATTTACGTTTCCCCGTTTTTCCCTGAGCCAACTAAAAACGCTGAAAACCGGAGCGATAACAGCGCGGGGTGCGGCCGCCGTGTCGCGCGTGAAAAGCAAATGGGACGCGTTGCCGGTATTGCATCGCCGGGCCTTGGCGGTGTTGACCCCGGTGGTCGGCATTTTATTATTGTTGCCGGCCAAAGCACCGCTGCCGGATGACAACGCCGCGACGGTTCGTCGGGAAGTTACGCTGGATATCGGGCAGCCGCAACGCCAGGACTTACCGCCGGTCGGCCAGCGGCCGGAGCCGCCGTCACCCCAACGCACGCAGGTGGCTACCGCTGCAAGCGAGACAGGCTCGGGCACTACTGCCTCAAGAGCCACCGTCTCAAGCGCCTCGGCACCGGTTGAGGCCGCACCGTCTGCGGCTATTGCCTGGCAGACCTATCAGGTCAAACAGGGCGAAACCCTGGCCAATATCTTCAGGGATAAATCGCTGCCGCTGGGCGATCTCTATGCTGTTGCCGCGATTGAAGGTAAAGACAAGCCGCTCAGCCGGATTAAAGCTGGGCAGTTGCTGCGCTACAAGCAAACAGCTCAGGGGGATTTGGATGTGTTGCAAATCGAGAGTCGCTCGGGAGAGCCGGTGATGTTCTTCCGTCGCTCAGACGGTAGCTTTGCCCGCAGCCAATAAGCTTCCTTCCTGCGACTTTAATTGCGGCTCGGTCGCCTTTCCCCGACGTGGTTTTCGGGGCAGGGCGGCCGGTCAGTCGAAGACTGTTCCTTTGCGTAGCCGCATGTCGATATGCGGGATCCCATCTTCCAGATATTCTTCAGAAATCGGCTCAAAGCCGTAGCGGCCATAATAAGGCTGCAAATGCGACTGGGCGCCAATATCCAGGCTGTGATCCGGCCACAGCTGCTCAGCGCGTGCTAATCCTTCTTTCAGCAGGGCATGACCGGCCCCATGGCCCCGTGCGAACTCGGCGGTCAGTACCCGGCCGATGCTTGCGTTCGGGTAGGTGCTGCCCGGTGCCAGTAGTCGTAGGTACGCGGCCAGCTGACCTTGCTGGTAACCGAGTAAATGACGGGTGTGTGGTAGCCGATCTTTATTATCCAGCTCCGGGTAGGGACAGTGTTGCTCGACCACAAACACATCCACCCTGAGTTTGAGGAGTTCATATAGCTGGTGGTTCGACAGTTGTTCAAAGGTCAGGCATTGCCATTGCATCGTTTTCTCCTTGGCTCTGGGCCCTGGGTTGTTCTTTTCTTCGGTGGGACCTGGGTTGAATACGCCGGGCATGATGTTGAAACGGTTACCCTAACAGATCCGGTGCGCCCGGACATTACCCAAGGTTAAGCAAAGCCATCGGAATGATTGGATGCGTCCGGTCGGGGGAAGGGCGGAGCCCTGCCGGTTACGTTTCTTGATCCAGGCGTTGTTTGAGGCGGCTCAGACTACTGGGGTTGATCCCCAAATAAGAGGCGATTTGATAGTCCGTCACTCGCGACATGAGTTCCGGAAAGCTGCTGCTGAACAGGCGATAGCGCTCCTCGGGTGTGTGCATCAGCATAAAGCGTTCTTTTTGCTCTTTGAACAGCAACTGTCTTTCCAGCAAGCGGGTGAACAGGGGCTCGCCTTCATCCCGCCAGGTGCGGAACAGACTCAGCGGCAGGGCCAGCAGGCGGCTGGCCGAGAGGGTTTCCAGCAGGTACGGCGACGGCTGTTCGCTCAGCAGGCTTTCAAACCCGAGCAGGACATCCTGATCCCAGTAAAACTCTTTACTGTATTGTTTGCCTGCCTCGGTCAGATAACAGGCATGGCAAATGCCTTCCAGCAGAAAATAGCCGTGGGTCGGGGATTCTCCCTGGTTGAGCAGGATGTGGCGGGTTGGCAGCTCCATTGGCTCGGCGGCGGCCAGGGCTTGCGCCACGGCAGCCGGAGAGGCGCCCAACTGGCTGAGAAAATGTTGTAGTTCGTCGTTCATCTTGAGGCTCTTGGCGAAATATCCCCCTGCATCATAGCAAAAAAATACCGCAGCCAGGCTGCGGTATGAGAAAGCTTTGCGGTGTGCGATCCGTGTTACCGGAGATCGATCCGGTACACGGCAAAGCCAATTTTGTCGGTCGCTACCTGTGTCATCGGATACTGACGGTTGGCCTCAATAAAGGCCGCCGCTTTGTCACTCGGTGAGGTTTCGAAGCGGATATCCAGCGGCTGCTTGCTCTGTAGCGGCGCAAAGCGCCAGTTGTTGTCTGCTTTTGGGATGACCTGACCTTGGGACTTGCTGATCCGGCTGATGTAATCGGCCAGCACGGTACGGTTTTCATCCGGGGCTGCAAAGGCAATAAAAGCATCACCGGTCCCGGCAAATTTTGCCCCGTAGGCGCGGTAGTTGTTGGTCGCGATCAGGAAGGGCTGTTGCGGATCCACCGGCTTGCCGTTGAAGGTCAGCTCACGGATACGCGAGGCCTGTTCATTGATCAGCTTACAGTCGCCGTCATAGCGCGCGGGTTGCGATACATCAATCTGGTACTGAACTCCGTCAATGACATCAAAGTTATAGGTGCGGAAGCCGTCCCAGTTGATCAGCCCTTGTGGCTGGTCGCTGTGCAGGTTGACTTGGTTGAACTGGGCCGCGGAGCACTCCAGCCACTCTTTCACTTCCTTGCCGGTGACTTTCAGCGCCACCAGGGTGTTCGGGTACAGGTACAGGTCGGCGGCGTTGCGGAATGTCAGCTGACCGGCTTCAACCTCGGTGTAGTTGGCCGGATCGTTGGCCCGGCCACCGGCTTTGAACGGCGCCGCCGCAGACAGGACCGGGATGCCGTCCAGGTCCGGATCGCCCTGGATAAAGCGCTCGACATAATCTTTCTGAGCCAGGTTAACGATTTGGACCGTCGGATCATCCTGCACCAGGGCCAAGTAGCTGTACATCACATCGCTGGCTTTGCCGATCGGCTGATTGACGAAGGTTCGGGTCGCTTTGTGATCGTCAGCAACGGCGGCAACAAGCTTGGCATCGGCATCGACCAGGGATTTTTTCTCATATTTATCGTAGATCGGGCGGGCTTCAGTTTGCGCGTCGGCAACACTCCAGCCGTCAGCGGTTTTCTCCAGCACCAGATCCATGACTCCGAGGTGATCGCCCCAGCGGCCCGGCATGACGGCCGCGACGCCGTTGATGGTGCCTTTGTCGATATCCGTATTCGGCAGGTTGGCAAAGGCTTTGCTCGGGAAGACTGCGTGAGAGTGGCCGAAGGCAATAGCATCAATCCCCTCGACTTGGGTGAGATAGTAGACCGAGTTTTCAGCCATCACTTTATACGGGTCGGCAGAGACGCCGGAGTGCGGGATCGCCACGATGATATCGGCCCCTTCCGCTTTCATTTGCGGGACAAATTTCTCCGCCGCCTGCTTGATATCCAGCGCTTTGACTTTGCCTTCCAGGTTGGTCTTGTCCCAAATCATGATTTGCGGCGGGACGAAGCCGATATAGCCGACTTTGACATCGTGGGTTTGGCCATCGGTATCCTGGAACCGGTGCGTTTTGATCAGGTATGGCGTAAACAGGTTCTCACCGGTTTTCAAATCAATCACATTGGCGTTGACATATGGGAACGCCGCGCCATCAAGCGATTTCTTGAGGAAGTCGAGGCCGTAGTTAAACTCGTGATTCCCCAGGTTGGCAACATCATAATCGAGTTGGTTCATCGCCTTGTAGACCGGGTGGACTTCACCGGCGCTGATCCCCTTGGCGGCCATGTAATCCCCCATCGGGCTGCCCTGAAGCAGATCGCCGTTATCCACCAGAATGCTGTTGGTGACTTCGGCACGGGCCTGTTTGACCAGCGTCGCGGTTCGAACTAGACCGGTTTTCAGCGTCGGTTTATCCTTGTAATAGTCATAATCCATGACATTGGTATGGATATCGGTGGTTTCCAGGATCCGTAGCTTGATCGTTTCGGCGGTCGCCGGGCCGGCCAGGGCCAGTAAGCCGCCCAGAACGGCAACAGACAATGGCTTGACAGGTAATTTCATGAGTTTCTCCGGAACAGTGAGTTGTCAAAGCGTGCTTAACGTACCAAAAGAATGATGATCGTAACGTGAAAGGGGAAGCATATTGTGTCCGGGGTCTCATATTTAAAGGAAACCAGCGCCATTGACTGGTTAAGCAGGCAATATTTTTCAAGCGGCGGTGTTCGGTACATCAGATGAAAATGGCATAACATAAGTCCAAACGGCCTATCATCAAGGAGGGAACTGGTGTTAAATGGATCAAATCAGGCGCAGAACCCACCTGAACGCCCCATCTTTGTACACGCAGCCTCCTTTCGCTCCAACGTTGACCAATCTCAAACTTTTTGGAATAAAAAATGAAATTTTAGAATTTCAGGTAATATCTTGCCCCGTCTATAGTGCTGAGAGTTATCAGTACAGAGGGCGCAGGACATGGATTACTTGCCAATATTTGCAGACTTGAAGCGACGGCCGTGCCTGGTGGTCGGCGGCGGTGAAGTTGCATGGCGCAAAACCCGCTTATTATTAAAGGCTGGTGCAGATGTCCGGGTGATCGCCCCTGCACTGAATCCGGATTTTCAACAGGCCGTTCAACAGGGGCAAGTGACGCACCTGGCTGACACCTTTGAGCCGTCGCATCTGGATGGCATCTTCCTGGCGATTGCTGCCACTGATCGGAAAGCGGTCAATGCACTGGTGTACCAGTCGGCCAACCAGCGCCAGGTGATGGTGAATGTGGTGGATGATACCCAGCGCTGCAGCTTCATCGTCCCTTCTATCGTTGATCGCTCGCCGATCATCGTCGCGATTTCTTCTTCCGGCAAAGCGCCGGTCCTCGCCCGTTTGCTGCGGGAGAAACTCGAAGCGCTATTGCCGGCACACCTGGGTCAGATGGCGACCATCGCCGGGCGTTTTCGCAAGCGTCTGTCTGAAACCGTGACGACCCTGACGGGGCGCCGCATGTTCTGGGAGCAGGCCTTCGGTGGGCGTTTTGCCGAACTGGTCGCAGCCGGTCAGGCGCAGGCAGCTGAGCAAGAGCTGGAAGCGCTGTCGCAGCAGGTTTCGCCGCAAGGCCAGGTAGCCCTGATTGGCGCCGGCCCGGGCGATCCGGGGTTGCTTACCCTGCGGGCGTTACAGCTGATGCAGCAGGCAGACGTGGTGCTTTATGATTACCTGGTCTCCGATGAAGTGATGGAGCTGGTGCGCCGGGATGCGGAGCTGGTCTGTGTCGGTAAGAAAGCCGGTTTCCACAGTGTGCCGCAGGAAGAAACCAATCAACTGATCGTCAAGTATGCCGAGCAGGGCAAGCGGGTGGTACGCCTGAAAGGCGGCGATCCGTTTGTCTTTGGCCGCGGCGGCGAAGAGCTGGAAGTGCTGTTCGATGCCGGGATCCCGTTTCAGGTGGTTCCGGGGATCACGGCGGCCGCCGGGGCAACGGCGTATGCCGGGATCCCGCTGACCCATCGCGACTATGCCCAAACGGCGATGTTTATTACCGGTCACTTGAAGCCGGGGAGCGATCAGCTGGACTGGTCCACGCTGGCCCGCGGCAAGCAGACCCTGGTGATCTACATGGGGCTGATGAAATCGAGCCATATTCAGCAGCAATTGTTGACCCATGGCCGCGCCGCAGAGACGCCGATTGCTATTATCGAGCGCGGCACCCAGGCAACTCAGAAAGTTTTGAAAGGTCAGCTCAGTGAGCTGGCCACACTGGCAGAGCAGGCAGCTTCCCCATCCCTGATTGTGGTGGGTGAAGTGGTGACCTTATCAGAAAAATTACATTGGTTCGGCAAGCAGGAACAGCCTCAGCAGCCTGCTGTGGTCAAGCTGGCATAGAATGGAGAGAGTGATGGACCCTAAACGATTGACCCATCTCAAGCAGCTGGAAGCGGAGAGCATTCATATCATCCGCGAAGTGGCTGCTGAGTTCGACAACCCTGTGATGATGTATTCCATCGGTAAAGATTCATCCGTGATGCTGCACCTGGCGCGCAAAGCGTTCTATCCGGGAAAAATTCCGTTCCCGCTGCTGCATGTGGATACCGACTGGAAATTCCGCGAGATGATCGAATTCCGGGATCGCACGGCAGAAAAATACGGCTTTGAATTGCTGGTCCATAAAAACCCGGAAGGCATGGCCATGGGGATCAGCCCGTTCAAACATGGCTCTTCCAAGCATACCGACATCATGAAAACTCAGGGCCTGAAGCAGGCGCTGAACAAGTATGGCTTTGACGCCGCATTCGGTGGGGCCCGCCGGGATGAAGAAAAATCCCGCGCCAAAGAGCGGGTGTATTCGTTCCGCGATAAAAACCACACCTGGGATCCGAAGAACCAGCGTCCGGAGCTGTGGAAAACCTATAACGGCCAAATTAATAAAGGCGAAAGCATTCGCGTGTTCCCGCTGTCGAACTGGACCGAGCTGGATATCTGGCAATACATCTATCTGGAAGGGATTGAAATTGTGCCGCTGTACCTTTCTGCAGTGCGGCCGGTGGTTGAGCGTGACGGCATGCTGATCATGGTCGATGACGATCGGATGGAGTTGCAGCCGGGTGAGACAATTGAGCAAAAGAGTGTGCGTTTCCGCACCCTGGGTTGCTATCCGCTGACCGGCGCCATTGAATCCGAAGCCGATACGTTGCCGGGAATTATTGAAGAGATGCTGGTGGCGACTTCCAGTGAACGCCAGGGGCGGGCGATTGACCACGATCAGTCCGGCTCGATGGAATTGAAAAAACGCCAGGGTTACTTCTAAGGAGAGCACAATGAACAGCGTAATTGAACAACAAGTGGCTGAGCTGGGCATTGAAGCCTATCTTGATCAGCACCAGAACAAATCCCTGCTGCGTTTTTTAACCTGTGGCTCGGTAGATGACGGGAAGAGTACCCTGATTGGCCGTCTGCTGCACGATTCCCAGCAAATCTACGAAGATCAGCTGGCCGCGATCCATGCTGACAGCCAGAAAGTCGGCACCACCGGCGACAGGCCGGATCTCGCTTTGCTGGTGGATGGCCTCCAGGCCGAGCGTGAGCAAGGGATCACTATTGATGTGGCGTATCGTTATTTCTCGACCAAGCAGCGCAAATTCATCATTGCTGACACGCCGGGACATGAGCAGTACACCCGGAATATGGCCACCGGTGCGTCCACCTGTGATGTGGCGGTGATCCTGATTGATGCCCGCAAAGGGGTGTTGGATCAGACGCGTCGTCACTCCTATATCGCCAGCTTGCTGGGGATCCGTCATTTTGTGGTCGCGATCAACAAGATGGATTTGGTCGGTTTTGAGCAGGACCGCTTTGAGGCAATCCGGGATGAATACTTGGCGTTTGCCGAGAAACTCAACAGCGATCTGGATATCAAGCTGGTGCCGCTGTCTGCCCTCGAAGGCGACAACGTGGTGGATGCCAGTGAGCAGACGCCGTGGTATGACGGTGAGCCATTGCTGACGATTCTGGAGCAGATTGAAATTGGCCAGGAAAAAGAAGCCGGTGAGCTGCGCTTCCCGGTGCAGTATGTGAACCGTCCGAATCTGGATTTTCGCGGCTTTGCCGGGACGCTGGCCTCTGGTGTAGTGAAAGTCGGGGATGCCGTGAAAGCGTTGCCGTCCGGTAAAACGTCCACGGTTGCCCGCATTGTTACTTTCGACGGTGACTTGCTGGAAGCCCATCCGGGCCAGGCGATCACCCTGACGTTAACGGATGAGATTGATATCAGCCGTGGCGATACGTTGGTGGCTGCGGATGCCGACGTGCCATTGAGCAACCGTCTGCTGGCCGATATGGTCTGGATGGCAGAAGCGCCGCTGGAAGTGGGGCGTCAGTACGACATTAAAGTGGCCGGGAAGAAAACGGTCGGGACGGTAGAAGCGATCCGCCACCAAGTTGACATCAATAACCTGGAGACCTTCCAGACCGAGAGTCTGCCACTGAACGGCATTGGCTTGTGTGAAGTCGCACTGACCGAAGCGATCGCCGTCGACGCCTATCAGGCGTGCGCAGATACCGGCGGCTTTATCGTGATCGACCGACTGACCAATGTCACCGTAGGAGCCGGGATGGTGCGTGAAGCACTGGCCGAATCAAGCCAGGTGCAGAGCACGTCGTTCAGTGCTTTTGAACTGGAATTGAATGCCCTGATCCGCAAACACTTCCCGCACTGGGAAGCGAAAGACATCCGTCACTTACTGGGATAAATAGCATGACTTGGGAACAAGGAACGGTTCTGGCCATGTTGATGGTGATTGTGACCTGCTTACTGACCACGCGGATCAAGCCGGCTTACTTGTTTGCCGGGGCGGCGTTTGTCGGTTTTCAGACCGGGATGATTGACTTGCCGACCCTGGCGGGCAATTTTACCAACTCATCACTGTTAACGCTGGTCCTGCTGATCCTTGTTTCCATTGCCCTGGAGAAAACACGCCTGATCAGCTGGGTCGGGCGTCAGATCTCCCAGGGCGGCCAATCCTCGGTGGTGGCGAAACTGGGACTGTCGACCGCCTTTCTTTCATCATTTACCAATAACACTGCGGTGGTGGTGTCGCTGATTGGGGCAGTGAAGCGCAATCAGCGCCATGCCCCGTCACGTTTGCTGATCCCGTTATCGTATACCGCGATACTCGGCGGTACGTTGACCTTAATTGGGACCTCCACCAATCTGATCATCAACAGCTTTGTGGAAGATGCCGGGTTGCCCGGATTGGGGTTCTTTGCGCCTACCGCAATTGGGCTGGCCGTATTGGTGGTCGGCTTGGCGGTGTTGATCCCGCTCAGTTACCTACTACCGGTCTATGATGATCAGAGCCAAGATGATCTGCCGTATTTCCTGGAAGCCAAAATTGAAGGGGGGTCACCGCTGGCCGGAAAAACCGTGGCGGAAAATGGGTTGCGTGCCCTGCGCCGTTTGTTTCTGGCTGAAGTGATCCGGGATGGAAAAACCATTGCCCCGGTCTGCCCGGATACCCGGTTGATGGCCGGCGACAGCCTGCTATTTTGCGGAGATGTAGAAAGTGTCACCACGTTGCAGGAAATTAATGGCCTGCACCTGTTTGGCCAGCACCACCTGAATGGTCAGTCAATGATGGAAGTGGTTGTTAGTCATTCGGCCGGCATTCGGGGCAAAACCCTGAAAAGTGTGCGCTTCCGTGAGCGGTTTGATGCGGTGGTGGTGGCGATTCGTCGGGGGCATGAGCGTCTGGGTGGCGGCTTGGGCAATATCGAGTTACACGCAGGCGATACGCTGGTGGTGGTACCGGGGAAAACATTCCACGAGAAGAAACAACAGCTCAACCGCGAGTTTGTGCTGGTGAACGGGCTGGATTCGAGCGCCCGCCTGGACAGCGCGAAAAGCCTGAGCGTGCTGGTTGGCTTCTTGGCCGTGATTGCCGCGGCCTTGTTGCATGTGTTACCGATCATCAATGGTCTGGCTGCTTATCTGCTGCTGCTGGTTGCCACCGGGATCATCTCGTTTGCCGAAATCCGGCGACGTTTCCCGGTGGATATTGTGGTGATCGTCGGTTCAGCTTTATCTGTCGCCCAACTGATGATGTCCAGTGGATTATCCGAACGGATGGGCAGCCTCCTGATGAGTTCGTTCAATGGCTGGGGGCTATACGGCGCCTTGATCGCGGTGTACTTGCTGACCTTAGTCCTGACCGAGCTGGTCACCAATAACGCTGCTGCCGCACTGTCGTTTCCGGTCGCCTACAGCCTGGCGGTCAGTTCTGGGGCCGATCCCATGCCGTTCATCATGGCCATTTTGTTCGGCGCCAGTGCCAGCTTTATTTCTCCTTACGGATATCAGACCAATTTGCTGGTCTATAGCGTCGGGAACTATCAACTGAAAGATTATGTGCGAGTGGGGCTGCCGGTTTCTGTGGTGTATTCCGTGGTGGTGTTGGCGTTAATCCCGCAACTCTTTCCTTTTTAATGCTATGTATTGGCATCGTTTAAACGGAGTTTATTATGACAGCCGTCATTGAGCCGCATGAGAATGAAAACGTGGTTTGGCATCGCCATCAGGTGACGAAAGCCAGCCGGGCGCAACAAAAATCTCAGCAACCTGCGGTATTGTGGTTTACCGGACTCAGCGGAGCCGGGAAATCAACCATTGCGGGCGCCTTGGAAGAGCGTCTGGCTGAGTTGGGTTATCATACTTATTTGTTGGATGGTGACAATGTTCGCCATGGTTTGTGTCGTGATTTAGGTTTTTCGTCGGAAGATCGTCGGGAAAATATTCGCCGCATTGGTGAAGTCGCTAAGCTGATGGCTGATGCCGGACTGATTGTCCTGACGGCTTTTATCTCACCTCATCGCCAGGAACGCCAACTGGTACGGGATATGTTACCGGCTGGTGAGTTTCTTGAAGTTTTTGTCGATACCCCACTGGCGGAATGTGAGAAGCGTGATCCCAAAGGCTTGTATAAGAAAGCGCGAGCGGGTGAAATTAAACAGTTCACAGGGATCGACTCTGAGTATCAGGCACCTGATTACCCAGAGATCCACTTACCGGCTGGTGATGCGTCTATCGCCGAGCTGGTTGACCTGTGTCTGGAGTCGTTAAAAGAACGTCAGATTATCCGCCAATAAAAGGAGTCATCGCGGGTGAGTACGCTACTCGAATCGATTTATCACATCGCCAAAGAAGCCGGCGCTGCCATCATGGAGCACTATCATACCAACGTTGAAGTTTCAGAGAAGGCTGATAGCAGTCCGGTCACGGCGGCGGATCTTGCCGCGAATGCCATTATTGTTCAGCAACTGACAGCATTAACTCCGGAGATTCCGGTGTTATCTGAGGAATCAGCTCATACCCAGTGGCCGGAGCGCCAGCATTGGCAGCGTTTTTGGCTGGTGGATCCGCTCGACGGGACCAAAGAATTCCTGCGTAAGAACGGTGAGTTTACGGTCAACATTGCTCTCATTGAGCAAGGGAAGCCTTTATTGGCTGTTGTTCATGCTCCGGCGTTGGATAAATCCTGGCTCGGGGATGGGCATAAAGCCTGGTTGGAGACCAAAGCTGGACGTGAACAGATCAAGGTTCGGCCGGCGACTGTGCCGACCGTGGTGGGAAGCCGTTCTCATCCGAGTCCTGATATGGCAGCGTTTCTGGAACAACTGGGAGAGCACAAGATGACAGAAGTGGGCTCTTCATTGAAATTTTGTCTGGTCGCTGAAGGTCGGGCGCAATACTACCCGCGTTTAGGACCAACTATGATGTGGGATACTGCAGCGGGTCAATGTGTTGCAGAAAGTGCGGGTGCGACTGTGAAACAGTTGGATGGAGAACCGCTGAACTACCATCGAGAAACATTATTGAATCCTCATTTTATAGTGATGCTCTGAGCTTCGTCTTAATCGCCAGAATAACGGGCAGCGTCAGCTGCCCGTTTTTATGAAGTTTAAAAATAAGATCTGTTTTTGTATTTTTCGGCTACTTTTAATCTACTGTCTATTGGTTTAGTTGCTGTCTGTGACGAAATACGGTGCCTTTAGTATCAATTTTGACAGTTATGGACGTAAATCTCATCAGTTGGCATAAAATATCAAAAAACTAGTTGTCATCTCCCTGGTGCTCTCTATAATGCCGCCTCACTGACAGGGCAGGCGCGTAGTGAGTAAGTTATTTGCAAACTGTGTATAACTTGTTGGTGAGCCTTCTGGATAAGAAAATTAATTGGAAATGGTGCTTGACACGGTTTTCAAAGTGTCTAAGATGGCCATCCTCTTCTGAGTTGAGTTTTAAGGCTGTAAAAAGCCATCTCTTCTCTGGTGAGGTAAGTTGAGTGCTGGTTTGGGTTCCTAAGGAATTTAAAAAAAGTGCTTGACCCTGAAAGAGGCTTGTGTAGAATACGCAGCCCTGACCGGAAAGAAATCCGAGTCAATGTTCTTTAACAATTTGACCATGCAATCTGTGTGGGCACTCGTGAAATGATAGTCAAAAGATTTATCAGTGAACTGAGTGACCAAATCGATAGTTCTTTTTAATAAGAGCATCGGCACAGTCAATT
>NZ_JAZGTF010000044.1:0-1665 GCF_037389125.1 Photobacterium sp. MCCC 1A19761 | reverse complement strand
AGTCAAACGTCAGCGCTGCGTATCCTTGCTCTGCAAATCGCTCAGCAAATGCCGGCAACAGTAACTCTTTCACCCCACAAAAGCCGTGACACAAGATAATGAAGGGATAGGGTGCGCGCGATTCATCTTTCGGCAAGTAAAGATGGGCAGACATAGCCACCCCTTGAGAAGGGATCTTAACGTGCTGATACATTGATAGTTTCTCGTTATATTGAAATTGATTTGTCCGCTGGAAAGTGCCCACTGTCAGCGCAGGGATAATTAAACCGTGAATATTAAATCAACAGTCAGATTTATTCTTCCCTGCCTTCTCATCTATTTTCTCATAAGCGCTCAAACGATAAACACATGAATATTATGACGAATATCCATGAAGAAGGAGACGTATGTCTCTTTGGTTATTGAATAAACAAAAACAAAAATTTAGCCTGGTGGTTACATTTTTTTGCCATTTAACTGAGTGGTTTCTAATAAACCACTCAGTTAAATAACATTTAAAATTGGAGTCACTATGACAGACGATAAAAAAACACTAACGATGCAAGAAGCCGAACAAGTTAGCGGCGGCAGCCTGATTGGCGCAGCCGATGGCGCAGCGACAGTTCTTGACGGTATTTTCAAGGTGCTGAATGCTTCCGGAAACGGTGTCGACGGGCTGACTCGCCCTTCACCAAAGCCATCCAGCGGCAATACCTGCTGCTGTAACTGCCGACGCATGTAAACGGCCTGGCGGAGTTGCGGCTCCGCCTGTTTCTGAGTGAGTTTGGACCCTGTTATGGCACCTGAAAACTTCCGGGCACAATATACGTTTCACCCATTTTATCAATGCCTCAACAAGCTTGGCATCGAGGCTGACCACACAACCCTGCAAAACCTGGCCATTGAGCCAACCATCCGCATGGACGACTGTATTGCGCGCCTGCTGGATCAACAAGGTATTCCATATTCTGCCGTCGCAGTCTATGACGAAACGAGCCTCGGGCTACTGACACCACCTTGCCTCCTGCACTGGAACCTGAATCATTTTGTCGTTGTAACCGACATTGATCAGGCCGGCATCCGGGTCTGGGATCCCTATCTGGGGGAGTGCCAGTACAGCTGTATGGAATTTATGGAGTTGTGCCGAAAACCCGGTTACGTGAACTGCGCCATTTCACTGGCACCCGCTCCCCGCAAGCCACAACCGGATACATCGGAACCACTGACCCGGTTGCTTGAGCAGGAAAAATCAGAAGAGCGCATTTTAATCAAGTGGTTAACACCCATTGCGTATGCTTTGTCTTATTTCGGCAAGCCGGCCACTCGGTTCACGTTACACCGGCTGGTCGGGTTATGGGACATGCTGGCCAGGCCCCGTATTTTTAGCGGACCACAGCGTAATTTTCAGCAATTGTTGTGCCTGGAGCCCGAACAAGCGCGGCGCAAAGCCCGGCAGAATATTGCCGAACTGGCCATCAACATGGGTTACACCGGTTTTTTGCTCCACAAGCTGAAAACCCCTCGCACAACCGCCTGGGCCGATCGGGTTGTTGCCACGCCATTGTCAGAGCAGAGTGCTGCTTTCGAGGGCCAGTGTATTGTCGAGCTGATGCATGTCTTCGATCCCATCAGTACGGTGTATAGCGCCATAAAACAGCTGCCGCCCGACCGCAATTTCGTCGTCTA
>NZ_JAZGTF010000043.1:0-67325 GCF_037389125.1 Photobacterium sp. MCCC 1A19761 | reverse complement strand
GCTGCTTTCGAGGGCCAGTGTATTGTCGAGCTGATGCATGTCTTCGATCCCATCAGTACGGTGTATAGCGCCATAAAACAGCTGCCGCCCGACCGCAATTTCGTCGTCTACGGCAACCCCTGGGATGACAGCATGATTGCCCTGTGTGAGCAGACCTGCCGGAGCCAGGGGCGGACTCTGGAAATCATTCCCCCGGCAGAAAAACATTCGTTCCTGAAGCTGATGAAGCGCGCCAAAGCCGGTGCCCATATCCTCATGTTTGCCGATGGTAACCCGCTGTTTGTCTCCGATCAGGCCAGCGGTCTACAGCTGGCGCGCTCATTCGGTCCCTGCGAGCTCTGGCAACACAAAGCCTATATGACGCTCACCGGCGCCCTGCTCGCCCAAAAAGTTTCCGCCAACCTCTACGTTGCCGGGCTCGCACACCATCATCACAGAAGTCTAGAAGTTCATGCGCTTCCGGTCCGGGATAGAACACTTAATGAGATCCTGCAGTCTAAGGCTGTCGCTGTCGAGCGACTGCTCGAGCAAAGCCCCCAGGGTTGGCTGTTCTGGCGCAATGCCGATGTTTACTTCCATGAATACCAGCCTGTCACGGGTGCGGAGCCATCATGACACTTTTTCGAACTGAAGTCGTCGAGCGCCAGCACCGGTACTATGGCGACATTCTGATCGCGATGCCCCCTTCGCTGAATCGCCTGGTACTGGCGGCCGCCGTCACCGGGCTCCTGATCGTCCTGTTTTGCGTCATTGGCGAATTCAGTAAAAAAGAAAAGGTCCATGGCATCTTACTGCCGGAAGGCGGGATCATTGACGTATTCTCACCGGAGTCCGGGGTAATTACGCAGCAACTGGTAAAGGATGGTGACAGCGTCACGAAAGGGCAACCCCTGTACGTGATCAGTACCGAAACCAGCAACCTGACCGAAGGGGGGCTCAGGCACCGTGTCGGCGCGCTGTTGCAACAGAATGTCGATTCGGTCCAGAGGCAGGTAAGCGTCAATGAGGCGCTAAACCAACAGAAAAAACAGGCCCTGGAGCGGGAGATCCGTCAGCTGAGCGCCAAACGCCGCGCGACAGAGCAGCTGATGGCCATCAAACAGCGCCAGCTGACCCTGGCCAGGGAAACGGTGAATACCTTTGCCAGCGAAGCCAGACAAGAGTTGATCAGTAAAATTGAATTGCGCGAAAGGCGCAGTCAGGTGTTGGCGCTTGAGGCCGAACTGCAGGAACTGGCGCTGCAACTTAAAGAGTTGATCTATCAGGCCGACCAGAAACGTTCAGAAATCGACCGGCTGGACAGCCAACTCGCCCTGGAGAAAGAGCAATTACAGAACCAAATCACCGATGTCCGGCAGAAGTTGGTCTCCAACAGCGTAATGCGGGAAGTGGTTGTCCCCGCACCGATTGATGGGACGATCTCGGCAATCAACGTCTATCAGGGCCCGGTGTCACCGGACACCGTGCTCCTGAGCTTAGTGCCGAAGGGCAAGCCGCTGCAAGCAACCCTGTTCGTGCCCGGCCGGGCCATCGGGTTTATTGAAACGGGGCAGGAAGTTCAGCTGCAGTACGATGCCTTTCCATACCAGAAATTCGGCCAGTATCGCGGCGTGATCCAGGATATATCCACAACCTCCGTGGCAATCAAGGATCTGAAATACCAACCCGAATTCAAAGGCAAACAAAAACGAAGCCCATTTGTGTATTTGGTGAAGGTGAGCCTGGAACGCCAACAAGTCGACATCTATGGCCAGCCCAAACCATTGCGAGCCGGCATGAACCTCGAGGCCAGCATCGAGGTTGAATCAAGAAAAATATATGAATGGCTGTTGGACCCGTTCAAGAAAATGCAAGATTTTATCTAAATTGGGGCGGATGTGACTGTACTAAACGACCTGGCCGAGCGCCTGCAAATTGGCTTTACCCGTAAAATCCCGCTGTTCTACCAATCAGAAGCTGCCGAATGCGGCCTGGCCTGTATCGGCATGATTGCTGAGTATTGGGGCCATAAACTGAACCTGACTCGCCTGCGCTCTGAAATGGCGGTGTCGCTCAACGGCTCGACCCTCAACGATCTGATGAGAATGGCACGCAAGCTTGACCTCAATTCCCGTCCGCTGCGGGTCGACATGGACGATCTGAAACAGACCGCAACGCCGTGTATTCTTCACTGGGACTTAAACCACTTTGTGGTGCTGGTCAAAACCAGCCCCAAGTATTTCTATATCCATGATCCCAGTGTCGGACGGAGAAGATTGACCGCAGCCGAGTTTTCCAAGCACTTTACCGGGGTGGTCCTGGAGATCACACCGCTCGATAGCATGAACAGTGTGACGCATGATGTTCACAAGCCAAAGCTCAAAGACATCTTCGGCCGACCGCAAGGGCTGGCCCAGTCCCTGCTCAAGATTGTGGTCCTGGCACTGGTGTTTGAAATTTGTGTCCTCGGAGCCAGCTTTTTACCACAAATCGTGATCGACCAGGTGGTGCCCAGCCAGGATATCAACCTGCTTTACCTGGTCGCCTGCGGTTTTGGCCTGTTGCTGCTGATCCGGGTCGGCGCCAACTTCCTCAAAGCCTGGACCGTGATGGCGGTCAGCGCCAGCTTTAACCTCCAGTGGCGCGCGCGGGTCTTCCAGCACATGATGAACCTGCCGATCCCCTTTTTTGAAAAGCGGAACCTGGGGGATATCGCCTCCCGCTTCGATTCCCTCGATGTGATCGAAAGCGCCATCACCAAGCAGCTGGTCGAAGCCTTGCTGGACGGGATGCTGGCGTTGGGCGCTCTGATGATGCTGTTCGTCTACGATACCAACATTGCGTTGGTGGCCCTGATATCGATGTGTACCTATTTATTACTGCGGCAGTTTCTCTTCGCCAGATTCCGCGAGCTCAACCTTGAGTTCATTCTCTCCAGTGCCAAGGAGAAAACCTACTTTCTCGAAACAATTCGCAGCGTGCAGAGTATCCGCCTGTTCGGCCAGACCGCCAACCGCTCGGTCCGCTGGCAAAACTTACTGGTCGATGAGCGAAATGCCGATATTCGCCAGCAAAAGCTGGGGATCGGATTTGAATCCATGAGCACCCTGATTTTTGGTGCCGAAGGGATCATCATTGTGCTGGTCGGCACTGCCGCAGCGCTCAAAGGAGAGATGACGGTCGGGATGTTGATCACCGCACTGTCTTTTAAAGATCAGTTTTCCGCCAGAGTCTCCGGATTTATCGATACCCTGTTTAATTTGCGCATGCTCGGCCTGCATATGGAGCGGGTCGGGGATGTGGTCCTGACTAAACCGGAAGAAAGCGACCGCCTGCGCTCGTATGTGGATGTGCAGCAACTGGCACCCAAAATTGAGTTCCGCAAGGTGAGTTTTCGCTACTCGGACAATGAACCCATGGTGTTAAAAGACATGAGCTTCATCATCGAAGCCGGGGAGTCTGTCGCATTGGTCGGGGCCTCCGGATGCGGCAAAACCACAGTCGTCAAGCTCATTTTAGGCGTACTCACCCCGACGTGCGGTCAAATCCTGATCGATGGCATTCCGCTCACGTCACTGTCTGTGGCGGACTATCGCCAGCTAATTGGCTCGGTGATGCAGGATGACACCCTGTTATCAGGCTCACTGGAAGAGAATATCAGCTTCTTTGATCTGAAAGTGGACCCGACCCGGGTACGCCAGGTGGCGGCTATGGCCGATATCAGTCGCGATATTGAACGCCTGCCGATGGCTTATGAGACGCTCATCGGGGAGCTGGGGAATACCTTGTCCGGTGGACAGCGCCAAAGAGTCCTGCTGGCTCGTGCCCTGTATCAGCAACCGAAAATACTAGTACTCGACGAAGCAACCAGTCACCTGGATGCAACCTCAGAGCACAACATCAATACGATGATCAGCCGGCAATCGCTCACCCGGATTATAGTGGCGCACCGGCCGAGTACCATCGCAACGGCCGACCGGGTGATTGATGTCGCTGCGCTCAACCTCATTCATACGACGACACCGTCACTCACAGAGACATCCCATGATCAGCTGGTTTAAAGAGAATCCTTATACGGTTGGCTCCGTTTCAGATTTGAGGCAGCTTCAACGCGATATTCGCTACTGCCGGCCGAGAAAATACTCAGACGTTTCGGTTGCGCTTCCCGCTTTGCAGCACGAAGAAAATGACTACGTTGCGCAGCGCATTGGGGCATACTATTTTATGTGTGGCTGTACCCACGGCAAGATCGCAGCTGGGATCAGCCTGATCCTGGCCACGCTGTATTTTGTGCTTCAGGGTTATACGGTTGCGCAGGTGCCGCTCTGGCTAACGGCCGGCGCCATTGCCGGGGTGTCGGTGGGGGTCAAGGTTCTGGCCCAGGTCCATGCCAAGCGAGCACTGGCACACTACTTGGACCAGCTGATCGCGCATGTGGAAAGTCGGTAAGCTGGCATGACTGAAGCAAAAAAATGCCATCTGACGATGGCATTTTTTTGTTCTTAGTTTTTAATCACCAGATGCAATGCATTGACAATTTCAAGTGCATCGTATTTTTCAGCTGAGAGGCAAAAATCCCTTTCGGTCTCAAGACGCTCTAAAATCATGACCTTCATGGTCAACCGGTCCAAGTAGTCCAGGTTTTTACTGTTCACTAAGATGCATTTCATCAATGTTCTCAGTTCATCCATGTGGCGACCTTCTTGTCCAGTGATGGCTTGATACGCTTCAAGCATCAATGAGAGCGAACTTTTTTTCTCCATCACTCGCCTTGCAGGGCTGCAATAGCAGCATTGTAGTTCGGCTCGTCGGTGATCTCTTCAACCAGTTGCGCGTAAGTCACGATACCGGATTCGTCAATCACCAGGGTTGCACGCGCGGCCAGACCACGAAGCGGACCTTCGTGGATAGCCACGCCGTAAGCTTCCGCGAACTCGGTGTTACGGAAAAAAGATGCCGACTGGACGCCGTCAATGCCTTCTGCAGCGCAGAAACGACCGGTTGCAAACGGCAGGTCGGCAGAAATACACAGGACGATCACATTCTCCAGGCCGGCAGCTTTTTCATGAAACGCACGAACACTGGCCGCACAGACCGGCGTATCAATACTCGGGAAAATATTTAGCAGTACTTTTTTACCTTGCAGCGATGCCAGCGTGATGTCGCTCAGATCGCCGGCGCACAGCGTGAAGTCCGGTGCTGGCGTTCCTGCTTGTGGCATATGGCCTGAAAGCTGAACCGGTGTTCCTTGAAATGTAACTTGAGTCATGACTTTACCTTAGAATGAATAACCTTTGATTGAGGTTTTGATTATAGTTTGACCGCAACGTTGATGCGCAAGCTCCCGTTCTCCGGGCATGTACCATGCTCAGCGCAACCGCTACAGCCCTGTTGCTGAGCGCCGCACCCCATCATTTGGTATACGAAGCGCTCAACAATGAGCCTGCCCAAAAGGCAGGCCCATCACAGGATGGAGATCAATGATTAAAAGAAGCCCAGCGGGTTTACGCTATAGCTGATAATCATATTTTTGGTGTTCTGATAGTGATCCAGCATCATTTTGTGGGTTTCACGGCCAATCCCCGACTTTTTGTAGCCGCCGAACGCCGCATGGGCCGGATAGGCATGGTAACAGTTCACCCAGACACGGCCGGCTTCGATCTCACGCGCCATACGGTAAGCCGTATTGTTGTCGCGCGTCCAAACACCGGCGCCAAGGCCGTATTCGGTATCGTTGGCAATTTCCAGCGCTTCTTCAATGGTTTTAAAGGTAGTGACGGCAACCACAGGACCGAAGATTTCTTCCTGGAAGATCCGCATGTCATTGGTGCCTTTCAGCAGCGTCGGCGCCACATAGTAGCCATTGTCTGAAGAGCTGTTCCCGCCGACCAGCAACTCTGCGCCTTCTTCCTGGCCCAGAGCAATGTAGCCACGGATCTTATCAAACTGCTCTTGAGAGACCTGAGAGCCCACCTGGGTGTCCGTGTCAAGCGGGTTGCCCTGCTTGATGGTTTTAATGCGTGCCTGCAGTTTTTCCATGAAGCGCTCGTAAATCGATTCCTGGATCAGCAGGCGGGACGGGCAGGTACACACTTCACCCTGGTTAAAGAATGCCAGTAGCACCCCTTCAACACACTTATCCAGATAGCTGTCTTCGTGATCGAAAATATCCGCCATAAAGATGTTTGGTGATTTCCCGCCGAGCTCAACCGTGGAAGGAATTAAATTGTCCGCGGCACATTTCAGAATATGCTGACCGACTTCGGTCGAGCCGGTAAAGGCAACTTTGGCAATACGCTTGTGCGTGGCCAGTGCCTGACCGGCTTCATGGCCATACCCGTTCACCACATTGATCACGCCTGCCGGGATCAGATCTTCGATCAGCTCCATCAACACCAGGATCGAGGCCGGGGTTTGCTCTGCCGGCTTGAGTACCACACAGCAACCAGCAGCCAGCGCCGGCGCCAGTTTCCAGGCCGCCATCAGCAACGGGAAGTTCCAAGGAATGATCTGCCCAACCACACCGACCGGCTCAGGGAAATGGAACGTGGTGGTTTGCGCGTCCAGCTCAGCCGCCGTGCCTTCCTGGGCCCGGATACAACCGGCAAAATAACGGAAGTGATCCACCACCAAAGGAATATCAGCCGCCAGGGTTTCACGGATCGGCTTTCCGTTGTCCCAGGTCTCTGCAACGGCCAGCATCTCCGTGTTCGCTTCAATCCGATCAGCAATTTTCAGCAGCAGATTCGAACGCTCTGTCACCGAAGTGGCGGCCCAGCTTGCGCGCGCCAGATGCGCTGCGGCGACCGCAAGATCAATGTCGCCCTGGGTTGACGCCGGCACTTCACAAATGGTGGTATTGTTCACCGGTGACGTGTTGGTAAAGTAACGCCCCTCCGCGGGCTCAATCCATTCGCCCCCGATGAAGTTTTCATACTTTGCCTTAAAATTGACGACAGAACCCTCAGTGTTTGGTTGTGCATACAACATCTGTAACCCCTTCTATTTTGTCAGTTTAATTCTTTTCTGGGGTTAATTATCCACTGAATCTGAAGGGGTAAAAAATATGCACCCATGCACACAGCGCGATGTTATCTGAGTTATTTTTCAATTAAAATCATGATGTTAACCAAATCTGTTGATCTCAAAACGTCACATTCGTCGGTCTTATTGGACTTTTTTACAATACTGCTTCCGGTGATGTATTGCGCCCCGGGCCAAACCTGGCGCTTCGATTGGGACAGACATGAGCAAAGGCCTCCCGCGTCAGTGCCGGGCAAACCGACGGAATAGGACATATTACCTGCCTATTCAGGACCTTCTTCCGCGGAGATTCACCCTATCTTTCTGTTATCAAACAACTTCACCCTGATATATGCACACAACTGCACTCTTCAAAACGGCGGATTAACCGTTAACATCTGGTCGCAATCACAGGAGAGCACGACATGTACGACGAGTTAAGCAAACAGCTCGATACAATCGGGTATGAATTTGACCAAGATGAATTAAAAAAACGCACTATCAATGCGCATAAAAAACAAGTCATTAAGGCCATGTTGCTTGAAGCCAAGCGGCTCAATTTCGATGTCTATAGCAACCAGGCCAAAACCATTTTGGCGGCCATCGTATCTGAGCCAGAGATCAGTGTGGAACGTGCGGTGAAGGCGCTAAAACAATACGCAAGCGGTGATGCGTACGATCAGCAGCTCATGCGTGAGACCTTGTTTAGCACGGCGCTCAGAGCGAGTGAAGAATTTAAAATGGTGATCATGCTCAATGGTGAAGGAGTCAATCGTGTTGCCTGAATCTATCCTGTTCGAACGACTTGAAGAAGCAAAACGCTGTGCACGGATCCTCGAATTGGATGCCTCCCGGCGAACGATCAAAGCGTATTTAATCGCCTGTGCCATCAATGACGACATCCACATCAATAATATCGGTGAGGCATTGACCAGCGCGATTGCCAACCCGGGCCCGTTGCTGCTGAGCGCTTTTGAAAAAACCGATCTGCATCAACAAACGCAACTGTTGCTAGACCAATAGATTCACTAGCGCCGCTTGAGGCTCGAACAAGCCGACGAGTACAGGGATGGTTGGGCTATACCGCTTGTGGGGGGAAGTATAGCCCAGCCCCCAACTTAAACCGTCATCATGCCTCAAACTCGGTATACACTTGTGTAGTTTTTCGATACTGAGTCGGCGTCATCCCGTGGAATTTCTTAAACAGTAACCTGAAGTGATTGGTGTCACTGTAGCCGACTTGCTGGCTAATTTGATCAACGTTCAAACTACTTGTATCCAGCTTATCCCGAGCAAACACGACGCGTATACGTTGGATATAATTCACCGGTGTTTCACCGGTTGCGGCTTTAAAACGCCGTTTCATCTGGCGCTCACTTAAATAACTCTTCTCCGCACAGCGGGAGACCGACAGCTTGGCCGGATCCTCTCGATGCATCCAGTCCTGAAGCGAGTGGATGAGATCATCTCTGTGCTGACGAAATTGGCTAAAACTGGTCTGGCATACCTGCTGAATCGTCGAGATCTCTCCCCCCAGATACTGCTCACATTTTTCCCGATGGGCCGCGCCGAACAAAGTATCAATAATCATCATCGTCGCGGCAAAATAGTCTTTCACACTCGACGTGCAGATATAAGGCGCATCATGGGTAATATTCAGCTGCGGCATTAACCGGACTTTCGGGTAGCGATGACGAAACATTTCCGCGTATACCCAATGGGTGGTCGCACCTTTCTTATTCAACAGGCCCAGCTCTGCCAGCAAGAAAGCACCGGTACACAAAGAGTACACAAACGAACTGCGCCGGATCAGCTTTTTGAGCCACAGGTTCATCTCATGTGACAGCATAAATGTATGTTGCCCGGGATCACCGCATGCCCCTAATAAAAGGATGTCGCAATGCTCCACGGTTCGCCAGTCCTGGTTACAAGATAAAGTAAGCCCGCCAAGGGCCTGAACAGCGCCTCCTGTCGGTGAGACAAAATTCACTTCAGGGTGTGGGAGCCCGGCCAGAGAAGAAGCCACAGTCAGCATTTCAACCGGGCCGGATATGGCTGTCGTTGGCATCCCTTCAGACATTAAAACGGTGATTCGTAAAGGTTCATGTTGAGTGATCATCGATATTGCCACAATGCTCAATTAAGTCCGATATGGCCACCAATATGTCCTCAAAACCATAACAACACTAATGAACTTATCTGAATCTCAAATTCCCACGACCTGAAATGACCGATGGACGAACACTTTTTAAGATGTTGATTTCAAAGGGTATTAAAGTCCACCTTTTTTTGTTTTTACTGTTTCTGTTGATAAAATTAGGTTAATCACTCTAATTTATTGGTCAGCAGTGACGCATTGAACACTGCTGGTCAGCAAACTGGTATAACAAAAATTCTTTCTATCCTGGTACAGGATCTGAAAAAACTGCTCGACGGGCTCATCAATCAAATGCGCCTCCGTCTTATCCGGTTCAACAAGCGGTGTGTATTCTTTGCTACGCAGACTATTTCGACTTGAGAAAATGTCCGGGCCCCAGAAATAGATCGAGTAATACACCTTCAGGCTCTTTGGCTCGCCTTCCGTTTGGATGGTCGAGTGAAGATCATGAAAGCCGTTCCATTTATGGTCGACTGTAAAGAACTCCTGGTAAGACTCGACCAAGTCCTCGGTATAGGTTACCCCCCGAGAAAAAAGCATGGTGTTATTCCTGCCCTCCAGAAACAACGGATGGTGATAAATATTGAAGCCGTTGATCGCAATCAAGACCAGCACATTCGCCACCACGAGCCCCCATATCGCCTTACTGACACTGCTCACGAATGGCCTCCTTGATCTGCACCGATGAAAAACCGTACTCGAAACTCATATTCGTAGCTTCGCGCTCTTGTAAGCTGCCAGACTGAAATACACAGGAGACATAGATCTGCTCAGGATTTTTAGACAGGTAAAGCATCCGTAGATTGTCTGGATAGACATCTTTCAGCCACTCAAACAACTGCTCGCCTTTATCGTCAGGTTCAAAAAAGTAATCCACCCGCTCATAGGTGACCTGTTGCCAGTTTTCCCGCTCGGTTTTGGTATTCGTATAAGTGATCACCGCGAGCCAGGAGGCAGTGATGAGCAATAAAAGGGATAAGAAGATCAGCAGGCTCCACTGAAGTCGAGAAACACTTGCCGGTAATGAGGCGACAGCGGGAATACTGTGACGGTGAGATGGCTCGTGCTCGCGGCAGTGTTCGGGAGCAGCTGCTTGCGTTGGCTGTAACAATGCGCTCTCTGGCTCCGGCTGTTGAACCATTTCTATCACCCCGGTCACCAACCTGTAGCCCTGCCTCGGAACCGTTTGGATCATCTTTTGCTCTCGCCCGTTGTCGCCAAGCGCCAGCCTGAGCTGTGCGATCGACTGGGTAAGGCTTGACCCGGAGACAATACGACCTGGCCAAGCCACATTCACCAGCTGCTCTTTCGAGACGATCTGCCCCTGGTGAATCAACAACAGCTCAAGCACTTTACAGTCGGTCGACTTCAGCTTTTTCGTTATTCCGAGTTCAGAGTGCGTGAGTTGCCTCCTGGCGGTTGGGTCAAAACACCACATTGTTTACTCTCTTCTTGTTTGGCTATTATATTGATATGGGCCGGGTTCAACAGTGACGGTTGCTCAAGCCAAAAGATGGATACAGTGCATCTTTATCAGACTAAGTGCCAGTGACTGGCGGGCACTTCAATTCACATCAACACACTGAACGGCCTGGTTCGACAGCTGAATGTAACAATACAGCTGATCAGTCTCGACCAGGACCTGAAAGTTCTCATCCCCACCATCGAAGAGGACATGCTGCTCCGGTGGATCAAAGTACTTGACTTCATCAGCGTCAACCAATTGACTAATGTATTGAATTGAATACATTTTTGAAGGCCAGAAGGTGATCAGGAACTGGGTTTTCAGCTGATCGCCATGATCAAACTGAATACTCGCGAGCAGCAAGTAGCGGTTCCACAGGTAGGGCTCTAAGTGGTATTCAATGGTTCTGGACTGATAATCGCCCCGCCCCTTCCCATAAGAGACGATCGTCTTGTGGGTGACCGTGTCGCTTTTTTTAACAAAATCAGGGAGCAGGAAGCGATTAACCGCGATCTGGAGCGGGATCGCCAGCAACAGCGACAGAAACACCCAGGTGAGGAGATTATTGGCACTGCTGAAGGATTTCATGACTGATATATTCAAGGGACTGCTCGATATCGATTGAAAAATTGATGCTGCTTCGCCGCTCAGCCTTGGGGGTGCGATCAACACAACTGACATATATTCGCGCTTGATTGGAGGTAATATAGAAATCCACGTGGTCAGGACGTTCTAAGCTGTTTAGCCTACTCATCAATTCAAGACTGATCAGATCATCACTTTCCACAATAAACTGCGTATTGCCGGAAGTAAGGTGCACCATACTCAGCCGTTCTGAATTTCCGCCGGGTAAAAACAAGAAATCGAACAACAGAACATTGACCAGGAGCAGCATCAGACAAATCCAGACGCGACCCCGATTGACCGCCGGTTTTGCGGCCGGCGCAGAAGCCCGTTTCGGTGCAGCTGGCAATGATTCCTCAACGAACGTCACCCCATTGCCGGTCACGAAATATCCCGCTTTCGGGACGGTACGAATGACGTTTTGCTCGGTGGCGTTGTCATCCAGCGCCGCACGCAAGGTTGAGATGGCGCGTGTAATACTCTCGTCCGATACGACTTTATCCGGCCAGATAACGTCGTGAATTTCTTGTTTGGTCACCGTACGATGTGGATGCGCGAGCAGCAAAAGAAGTAACCGGCTTTCAGATGGTTGCAGGGATCTGACTTCTCCACTCGTTCGGTGCCTCAATTGCTCAGCGTCTTCTGGTCTAAATTCCCACATAGTTACCTGTCGTTGACGAACGAAGCCTCACCGACAAAGATGACCCATCTCCCCCGTTAAGCTGTCCTTTTTCGCGATCGATCTATATTTATAGATCTGTAAATATATATCTTTTACGGAGTAAATAAAACCAATCAATCAGAAGCACCAAAGCCTCAATCCGTGAATGTATCACTTGTTTTATCACAGTGATTCTCATTGTCTTTTCGTCCTGCCTCTGGCACATAATTAATGAACTGATAACAGAATGACCAGCTCCGATAACGAAAACCTGAGGATGAAAGAAATCACTCGTTGTGCAAGACGACTCGGGTTGAACCTCACCACCCCGACAGTCCAGGCATACCTGGCTGCCGTTGCCATGTGCAGCCACCTTCAGCACAACCAGATCGCACACGTGGTCAATCTGTTTTTTGTAAACCCCGACGCCATTTTTAAAGCAGCACTACAAAACACCACCGAATACCGACAGTCACAAATTCGCTTTCTGGACTTTTTGTTAACCCTGAACTCAGCAAACGACCCGTCCTACCAAGAGCCCCCCTACGAGTGACACAACTATACGTTTACTAAACCAGGCAAAAGGGCCGCGGTGCTGGGCAACATACTGCAACGGTTCAAAAGCAGATCACGCAGACACGTCACCTGTTCATTTTTCAGCCAAAACACTTGCATCGAGGTCTGCGCTCAACTAGATTAGCCCGAAAATTTCCCGCAGACTTTTCCCCGACCGAACAGGCTTCAATCATTTATGGCGCAATCCCCGACGTTGAAAGTTGATCTACGTAAATTGATCCTGTTACTGACGCTCGTAAGTGTATTCATCACAATGACCAATACGCTTTACTCCTCCTATACAGTCCAGCGCGATTTGCTGATCAAAAAAACGATGGAATCCAATCAGGTTTACGCGCAGAAAATGGCAAAAACGACCGATATTTTTATTGAAGCGGCTCAAGATCAACTGGCATACAGCGCCCAGCGATTGAGTTCGTTGATGCGGGATCAAGCGCAGTTAATGGCGGAAACCGAGCGCCTACGCCGGCAAACCAAAACCTTCAACTCCGTGGCCATTGTGAACGCAACGGGAACAATTGTTGCCATCTCCCCGGAAACCCTGCAGGTCAAAGGGCTCCACCTGAGTACAAAAAACTCGGAGCAATCTTTGCTGGCCAAGCGTCCTTTGGTCACCGATCCTTTTATCTCCTCAGCTGGGAACTACCTCATCAGTATTTCCCATCCTATTTTTTCTGTGCAGGGGCAATATCTGGGTTATATCTCGGGAAATATCTATCTGGAGCAGAAAAATATCTTATTCGAACTCTTGGGCAAGCACAGTTATCAGGACGGCTCTTATTTGTATGCCGTTGATCGCAATAAGACTGTCATCTACCACCCGGAACAATTCAGGATCGGACAGGTTATTGAAAATAATGAAGCCATTAATTACGTGCTTAACGACAATCCGGGGCCTATACATCTTGTGAACTCTTTAGGCAGCGATATGTTAGCCGGGGTCGCAACAGTTGAACGGACGGGTTGGGGGATTGTTGCCCAACGGCCGAAGGTAAGCACGCTTTCGGAACTGCATGAGCAGATGATGGCAGTATTTGTCACGACCATTCCGGTTGGGCTCCTGACCCTGGCAGGCATTTGGATTTCAGCCATTTTTATTTCCAGGCCACTCTGGCAGTTGGCCCGGGAAGTGAAAAACCTGGATCATTGCGATACTGTTGAGCAAATCCAGGATATCCGCTCCTGGTACTTTGAAGCAACACAGCTGAAAGTCGCGATCACCAAATGCCTGGACATGATGACGCGTAAGATCAGCCAATTGGATACAGACAGGCATACCGACCCGATGACCCGCCTGCTCAACCGGCGCGGGATGCTGAAAGCCTTAGATACATTCAGTGATAACCGCCAGGCCTTTGCCGTGATGGCTTTAGATATCGACCGATTTAAACAGGTGAACGATACCTATGGCCATGATGTAGGCGATAAGGTCATCACCACCGTTGCCGACCTGATGCGAACAAATGCCAGGCAAGGAGATATCCTGTGTCGCTCCGGTGGTGAGGAATTTCTCATTTTTCTCACCAATACTAGCCCCGAACGCACGTTTGAGGTCGCCGAGCGCTTGAGGGAAACTATCTCAGCTCAGGAGATTGCTCCCGTAGGAAAGTGCACCGTATCCATCGGAATTGCTCATTGTTCGGGGGAGCCCGCTCATGTCCATGCTGCCATCAAGCAGGCAGACAGCGCCCTGTATGAAGCCAAATCCAGCGGCCGCAACCGTACCGTCTACAATGATGAAACCTACCTGTCGAGTGCTAACGAATATGAAGGATAAGGCTAACGAGCCAGGTGCCAGGCAGAGATAAGGCAATTCTGCTGCGCCAGCCCCTTTTGAACACCGCTTTTATCCAGCACCTGGCTGACCAAGCCGACGGCCAACAATGATATGTCGATCTCCCTTCGAGGAAGCCGCAACAGCTCCCCTCACCTGTTAGAACAAAATAGCCCCGAAAAATTCGTTAGAACAAAACAGAGCAACAAAAAGACGGTAGTACAAAACAGGCGGCTATTTTGTACGTCAGTAGACGAGTAAGGAAAATTTCACGTACCCATTGTGGTCATTTTCACCTTACCGTTCGCCTAGCAAAAACCAAATCAGGGATCAAGCTGATTCGGTTTAATTTTATCGGCCCCAACTTAACCATTAGGGTATACCCCATTGCGACCACTCAATTACGGCACAAAACCCTTCACGCGACCACTCAAATGCGATAGCATGGTTTGCGACTACCTATATGCGACATTCAGGACAATTTTGACACAAGGACGCGCCGATGTTCATCCGGGCTTACCTGCGGGCCTCCACCGACGAGCAGAATGCCGAACGGGCCAAAGACACCCTCAACCGCTTTGCCGCCGATCACAACCAGCGGATCGCCAGCTACTACATTGAGAACGTCAGCGGCGCCCAGCTCGAGCGCCCGGAGCTGCAACGACTGCTGACCGACACCCAGGACAACGACATCCTGCTGGTCGAGAATATCGACCGCCTGACCCGCCTTAACGAGAGCGACTGGAAAAGCCTGAAGCAGAGCATCGAGCAGAAAGGGCTGCGGATTGTCAGCCTGGACGTGCCGACCTCCTGGCAGGCCATCGACAGCGCCCGGATGACCCACAACGACCCGATCATCAAAGCAGTGCTCGATGCCATCAACAACATGCTGATCGACCTGATGGCCGCCATGGCCCGCAAGGACTACATCACCCGGCGCGACCGCCAGGCCCAGGGGATTGAGCGCGCCAAAGAAGAAGGCAAATACCGCGGCCGCCAGGCCGACCCCGAGCGCCACCGCAAGGTGCATTACTACCGCCATGAGAAAGGCCTGAGCCTGAGCGAAGTGGCCGAAGCGACCGGCTACAGCCGATCGCAGGTATGCCGGATCTTGGCGAAGGGGACAGAAGCGGGGTGAGGTTTCACCCCGTGTTATTAGACGGGGTAGTAAATGATACGTTCAGTGTCTAACGCCCCTCATAACCTTTAAACCAAAAGAATTAATTTTTATATGCTTTTATGGTTAGGTGCTCTTTTTTGAAGAGATAAAGTTTGACACTTTATCAGATATTGTTGCTATATTTTGCTGTTCAATTTTCGCTTTCTCAATTTCAGCGGTAGTTTGCCCCTTTTCCAACACTGCATTGCGCTCGGTACTTGCGAGCGTGTGAATCACACTGGAAGTAGCCGAAGAATCAGAAGTCATAATTGAACATTTAATAGCTGCCAATTTTGCTTCAGAGTTAGTCATTTCGTTCTGAAAATACTTAATATCTGAAAGACTTGATTTATATAGCTTTAAGAAAAAATAGGCAAAAATTTCAATAAGTACAACCAGTGATAACCTAGGTATAAAATGAGCAATAAATGCCATTTTATCATCGGGTACTGAATCAATTTCAAGAACAAAATAGCCAAGAATAACGAGACCAATTATTGTTGTTAGTATACCAAGACCTAAATTTATATTACCTCTTCGGCTTAACGAATCAATCTCAGTATATAATCTTTCTAAGGTTCTAGAAAACACAACTTCAACTTCTTTAAGTTGATTAACTCCTTTAATTTTCTCTTCTAGATTTCCCAGTACATCGGCGAATGCATCAGACTTTGACTCCTTTATAATTTCTTTCTTTAAAACTGATACCAATTCTTCTCTGTATTCTGATGAAATTGCTTCATTTAGTGACTCTCTATTACTAACCTGATCTTTAAGAGTAGTCAAATCAGACTTCAATGCCTCTAAATCAGATGGATTTATAGAAACACTGTGCTCCATTTTTTTTCTAAGGTTTCTCAGTTCATTTTCATATTTTAGATAGTCAATATTCGATTCTGGTCTTTTCTTGAATCCTGTTTGAAGATAAATCATCAAAACAGACATTCCTGATATTAAAAACGATAGTGGAGCTAATATGCTCAACATTGTTCTACTAAATGGAAAGGATAATTCAGTATACCCTGGAACCAAATTAATGAAGAATATAGACGCAACACCGATTAACGCTGGCACAACAGCCATAACAATTCTCAACCGTTGCTGTCTTTCTAATTTCAACACGTAGTATCTTTCTTCTTTAATTGACTCTTCAAAGTCTTCCATTTTTTTTATTTCCTAATGATGCAGCTACTTACTGTCGCCTAACATTTTATTTTACGAAAACATTTCGTATATCCACCCAAGATAATTTGGTAGACATTACACCCAATTATGTTGAACCCATCAGATTCAACACCTTCAAAAAACCTACCTGTGACGGGCCTCAAAAGATACGCAACTGATCACACTTATGCGTTTCTTATGGTTTGCTAAGCAATCCGCAGGTTGTGACAAGGTCACTCAGCAACAGAAGAACAGGCAACACCGAATCACTTGCCAATCCCGCCATTGGGTGGTGTACTGCGGTGACAGGAACTCGCGACGCATCGCTCATTTGGGATCGGACCAGGAACAGCGTCTCCGAGCCGTATTTCTGATTCAGGGCCGGAGTGTTCGGCGCCGGGTTGAACAGATCCGGACGGGCTTAGAACATCATGCTCCGGAGCGGGCTGCGCTTACTTGTTCTCACCCACCGGTGTGACCGTCCCGCCTGCGGCTGAAAATCGGCCATCCACCCAGCTGTAAGCTGCAAAACACAATTCATTGCCTGTCGAACCGCAGCTTGTCCCGTCCTGAGCCATCAGCAGCTTTGCTTGTTGATAATCGTATGGACACAGGCACAGGCACAGGCACAGGCACAGGCAAGATACGAATTCATATTTCCCCGAGCTAAAGGCATCGAACCGTGCGCGCAAAGCAAAATAATAAAAAACCGTTCAGTCCGTGGGTTCCTGTGATAATGAGTGATTAGAACACGGGCATTTTTATCAATATAATCAAAAGCTATATCGAAGGCCTGCACGATAAAATGCCCCACCACCATCACCGACTTTATCTTGATAGCGTGCAATCCCACCATGCCAAGAGCATGTACCTGAACCTGTACTTTCAGAGGTTGTGCCATCTTTGCACTTCGTATTCTCAGTGAGATCTATGAAGTATCGATAACCAATCCCCAAGTCCAGATGAAATTTTTCTGTAAATGAATATGAGCTAGACAAACCCAAAGGTATCGAAATTAAGGTATTCTTATTCTGGTAATAGTTAACATCCAGCTCACCAATTCCAATGCCAAAATTAAAATAAACATCGATATCAGTGCCACGAAACAAACCATGATTATAGCCTAAAACTCCGCCCCAATATCTAATGTCAAATTCGGAATCATTGATAAAATCAGCTTCTACGTATAATGTTCGGTTTTCAAGCCAAGAATACCCGATAGAAAGTCCGGACAAGTTAGGAGAGATATTATCAAAACTGATTTTTTGATTTTGATAGTCAAAATACAACCCGGCACAAGCTGCTTGAGCGCTAAAGCAGACAGCGATGCATGTAATCGTTTTATTCCAGTTTTTATTCATGCGAGATCCGTCCAAAACATCAATAGAATAGGCGAGTAGCGTAATAATTACCCTCGTTCTCTTATGACTTTGCTGAAGCAAAGAATAAAAACAACCGCCGAGAACCATCGAGATGAGAAAATAAATAAATAAATAAAAATCAACAACTTACAAAAATTATACCTAACGTATTCCAAAAAACATATGAGCCCGATCGCAATTCTGAACATTGTTTAGACAACCGATCTAAGCTGACAACAGCGTGAAAGATTTACTCTTGTTGAGATCCTGGGCCTGATAATAAGTGAACGGCTGAGTGCATTTTTTTCCATGCATAACCATATCCCATTGATATTCTCCTTACTGGTAACGCAGACATCCATGTCCACTCAGAATGATTTCGCCAAACAGTCACCCCTTCGCCCCTGATTCAACGAAATCATACCGGCCGAAAGATATCTCGCACGGTGAGTTCGCGACTCATAACAGGCACAAAGGCTTAGTGCCAGGGTCGTTAGCACGACGCTTGTCAAACACAATCACACCCCGCTAGGATGCGCTGGCGTCAACCGGTTTACTACAAGGATTTCGGACATATACCCGGGAAATAAGGACATCTTATGGTGTGAGGTATCACTTCAGGGCGTAAACCGTGTATGTTGAGTCAGCTGAGCACAGTGATCGCAGCCCGACATCCACGATTTCATCCCAAAGCACGAGACCAACCATGACAACAAAGACAGTGACTCATTTCGTAACCGGCGGCGCGGCCGCGGGCACCCTGACTTATCTCATCGGCGCTGAAGGTTTTGCGCAGGTGGTTGAGCTCAGTGATCCACTGGCCTGCGGCCCGTTGAATGACTACGGCACAACAGCCGGGAATACACAGCGCGCCGAATGGTTTCGGGGGGTGTGTGATCGACTGGGGGAGCCCGACTTGTGGACTTGGTTATCCGGCCATATCGGACTGCCCGTATTACAGAGACATCAGAATGCACCATCAGACAGCAACTACATTGTCTGGGTAGGTCAGTCGGTGGACGAACAATTAATGCTGCGAGCGCTCTGCGCGGCACTCCCGAATCAACAGCTGCTGGTCGCCGATGTCACCGCAGACAAACTTGGCGAAGAGACAGCACCGGCTGTCGGCGCCTGCTCTGTTGAAGAGCTTGCGAGTATTCACCCCGTCCCGCTCTCACCCCGCCGACAAGCGGAACTGGCGGATGAATGGCACAGGATCACGGCACGAGGCAACCTGGTCAGAACCTGGGACGGCACCACCATCATCCCGCACAACGAGACCTTTTTTGATAACGCACTCCTTGCGGTGATAGGCGCCGGTCCTCGCCTCGCAGCAGAGGTTATCGGTCAGGTCCTCGGTGAATATGCCGGCCAAGTGGGCGATACGTTTCTTTGCTATCGACTGTGCATACTCATGCAGCAAGGGACAGTGTGTTCCGATCACGACGGGCCTTTATTTTACCGCCAACTGAGCCTGGTTTCTAACGCGACATAAATCCCCCCCCCAGTGACCACGAACAGCCGCTGCAAAACGCTCCTGCACCAGCTCTGCAGAACGGATGTAATAGCGATAATCGAGTGATTCTTTACCAGTTTTATCAATACGATAACCGATAGCACCCCCGATACTTTCTAGGCCTTTCCAGCCTGGAAACTCGTGTGCCAATTCACCTGCTGGAAGTACATGGTATTGACGGACTTCAACACGCCCATGGCCCTGCTCGATGGCGACATCATTCCGTAAGCTCGTGGCTTTTACGTTTTCTACCAGTGCTTGTTGAACAGCTTTAGCCAGTGTTTCTTGGTTACCTTTAACCGCTAGCAGATAATCACCACCACTATCGACAATGGCTGAAGCTATGTCTTTCTGGCATGCAATGGCATCAATAGAGACCAAACAACCTTTGATATCCAGTAGCTTAATGAGTTCAGGGATAGCCGTTATTTCGTGCGATTTAGCATCCGTTTTTTGCTGACCGAGAACAACACCTTTTTCGAGGCGAATGCACTGACCATATGGATGGTAGACTGCCGAGATTGACGGTCATAAGAGCCACGCAAGACTTTGCCATCAATGGCGATCAGCTCGCCTTCGGAGAGAGAAGAAACTGCTTGCATCCAACTGATGAAACACTGCTGAAACTCGCTTGGGTCAAGGCGCGAGACTATCCGAGCAAACTTTTCCAAGCTAGGCTACCCGCTATTTATTATGAGGTTTGTCATTCCTGCCATTCTGCAAAATAGTCGAGTAGAAAGTCGATGGCCAGCCTTGCTCTTAATGGTAGGAAATGACGGTTTGGATATACAATCCAACTGCTGTTGCCGCTTCCCCAATAAGGCTCTAGAATTGATACTAAACGACCTGACGAAATGGCATCGCTAAAGCTGCTTTTTGGTAGATACGCCACGCCTAACCCCTCTGTACAAGCTTGCAAAACGGTGTGGGCATTATTGCTTTTCCATCTGCCTTGTACTTTCACGCCATTTAAAGGCTTGCCATTCTTTTCAAACAACCACACATCTTTATTGGCGATAATACAACTGTGATGCTTAAGCTGTTCAGGGTGAGTCGGCAAACCATGTTCATCAATGTAGTTCTGACTAGCAGCCGCTGCCATTGGGCGGTCTACGAGCTTTCTCGCAACCAACCCTGAATCGCTTAATCTCCCATAACGGATGGCAAAATCAAAACCATCTTCAATAAAGTTCACCATGCTGGTGTTGAAGTTTATTTCTACCGTGAGATTGGGGTGTTGTTTGGCGAACTCCATTAAAGCTGGAGCCACATGGTTTTCAGAAAACGCGCCAGCCGCACTCACTCGTAACGTACCACTCAATTGCGTTTGTTGCGTGGTGAGTTGCTCATTGGCTTGTTGAAGCCCAATAACTAACTCTTTGCACTGCAGGTAATACGCTTGACCAGCTTCCGTTAAGCTCACCATTCTTGTCGAACGCGCTAACAAGGCGACACCTAATCGCTCTTCTAACCTGGTGACTTGGCGACTGACGTGGCTGGTACTGCAACCTAATTGTTTTGCCGCCGCAGAGAACCCTAGGCTCTCAGCAACCGTAACAAACTCATTGATGCCTTCAAAACTGTCCATAACCACCTTTGCCATATGGCAATAATGTTTTGTTGATATGGCATATTATCACTTATTTACTTTGCAATTAGTATGTAAGTGTTCAACAAATACAATGAAGCCAATAGGGAAACCATCATGAAGAAAGTACTCATTATTGTGACTAACCATGCGACGCTTGGTGAAACTGACCAAGCAAACGGAACTTACGCACCAGAGCTAACTCATGTACTTAGCGAACTACTTGTTGCTGGCTTCGATTACGACATTGCTTCGATTAAAGGTGGTCAGGCTCCACTATACGGAACCGATATCGAGGGTGATGCAGTAAATGCAAAAATCTTAGCTGATGATGATTTCCAAAACCGTATCAACAACACGATTCCAGTATCACAGATCAACGGCGACAGCTACGACGCAATTTTCTATCCAGGTGGCTTCGGTCTTCTTTCCGACCTGGCGAGCAACGAAGACTTCGCAAAAATCTCAGCAAAACATTATGAAGATGGCGGTATTGTAGCAGCCGTGTGCCATGGCCCTGCTGCTCTTCTACCTATCACACTAAGCAATGGCGACAAGTTGCTTGCGTCTATGTCAGTGACAGGTTTCACTCGTGAAGAAGAGATCGATTTTGGCACCATCAATGATATTCCTTTCCTATTGGAAGAGTCACTGGCACGTGGTGCAGCTAGATATTCTAAAGTTCAACCTTGGCAAGAGCTTGTGATTGTGGATGGTCGTGTCATCACAGGGCAGAATCCAACAAGCGCTCACGGCGTCGGCAAAGCCATCGTGGATCTCTTGGCCTAAGCGATGATTAGGACTTAAATCGTACCTCACTACGGAAACAAGTCCGATAAGAATTTCCCTTCCATCTCCACGGTTGGCACTTTTCTGCTGAGAAGTGTCGCCATTCGAGTTAGCTAGACGAGCTAACTCGAAATTGTCCAAAAGTGTTCTAGCTAGGTGTAGTGGTCAATGGAGATACGATAAGGTTCTTATTATTTTCCATATAACTTCTTTAGCTCTGAGTCAGCGACTTAAAACCACTGGCTCAGCGCGTATTTCCATAGCAAGTTAGTATATTTTTCAGCGCTAGGTAACTTGCAGAAATCCCTATTTTTGACAGTCTTTCAAATGTATTGGGATGGCATAATGTTCTCCCCAAGTTTTTAGTGACATTAGTATTGGCCTTAGTGTTTTACCAACATCTGTCAAGCTGTACTCAACTTTGGGAGGGACTTCGGCATAAACCTCTCTATGAATTAATCCGCTTGTCTCCAGCTCTCTCAACTGCTTCGTTAATATACGTTGTGTCACATTACCGACTTGTCTCTGTAATTCGTTAAATCGTAACGTTCCGTCTAGTAAATGATACAGAATCATTCCTTTCCATTTACCACCAAATAGCTCCAAAGACGCCTCAACTGGGCATCCCATACCTGAATAACAATCGAAACGAGGTTCTCTCATAGTATCCTTTTGGTACCTATATGACAAAATTGTACGTACTTGATTGGTTAGAGTTTAGGTTTAATATGGATGTTACAACGTTTTTTATTTGTATGTAAGTTAAAGGATAAATATTTATGTCTATCGCAACAAGAAAGATGAAAGCTATTGGTTTTACAGAGTCTTTGCCAGTTTCAGAACCTCAGAGTCTATATGTATTTGATGCGGAATATCCTAAGGGCACTTCACATGATGTAATTGTTAAAATTAACGCGGTATCGATGAATCCAGCCGATGCTAAAATTCGCATTCGTGCAGCGAAAAACACAACGTTAGATATACCAAAAATTGCTGGTTATGATGCTGTCGGTACGATTGTTGCTATAGGCGATGAGGTGAAAAAATTCGCGCTGGGTGATCGTGTTTATTATGCTGGAGATGTGACTCGTCAAGGCTCAAATGCAGAATATCAGGCTGTTGATTCACGTATTATTGCCCTGGCACCTAAAAGCTTAACCGATGCGGAAGCTGCAGCGTTACCGCTTACAGCCCTAACTGGTTGGGAAGCTCTTTTTGATCGTTTGCGTATAAACCACACCACTAAAGGAAAGTCACTATTAATAATCGGTGGAGCTGGTGGTGTGGGCTCTATCACCACGCAGATTGCTAAACAGTTGACAAACCTTACTGTTATCACAACCGCATCCCGCCCTGAAACCATTGAATGGTCAAGAAAAATGGGGGCTGATTATGTCGCTAATCATCACGATTTAGTCTCCTCCGTTAAGGCTCTTGGTTTTGAGACTGTTGATTATATTTTCAACACAGCAGATACCGTTGGACATTGGGATTCCATGGCCGAACTCATAGCACCGCAAGGAATGATCTCCTCGATTGTTGAGTTTGATGGTGGTGTTGACTTGAGTAAACTGCAAGGAAAGTCCGCCGGTTTTGTATGGGAACTGATGTTTACACGTTCTCTATTCAATACACCTGATATTGAAAAGCAAGGCGAAATTTTACAACAAGTTGCTAATCTAGTTGATGCCGGACGTATCCGGACAACATTGAATGAAACGCTATCTGGCTTCAGTGCCGAGACTTTAAAAATAGCCCACGAAAAAATAGAAAAAGGTACGGCTATCGGTAAAATGTCCATTATTTTTAACCCACAAGATTAAAATCATCTAGGAGATATTCATGAATATTGCAGATATTGCTTTGACGCGATACTCCACCAAAGTTTTTGATAAGAATAAAAAAATATCAGTTCAAGACTTTGATGGTCTCAAAGTGTTATTACGCTTTAGCCCATCCAGTACTAACTCTCAACCATGGCACTTTGTAATTGCAGATACAGAGGATGGAAAGCGAAAAATATCGGAAGGGACTAAAGGAGCTTATGGTTTTAACGAAGATAAGATTCTAAACGCATCTCATGTGGTTGTTTTTTGTGCTAAGACAAATATTGATGAGGAGTATCTGCTTCATGTATTAGATACAGAAGAAAAAGATGGACGTTTTGCCAGCGATCCTTTGTTCAAAGAGGCAAACCATAAAGGTCGTAGTATGTTTGTTAATATGCATCGTTTTGATAATAAAGATGCCCAACATTGGATGGAGAAACAGGTCTACCTTAACATGGGAACGTTACTAATAGGTGCAGCAGTTATGGGGATTGATGCTGTTCCTATTGAAGGAATAGATTCTAAGGAACTAGATGAAGCATTATCACTTCGTAGCAAAGGATATACATCCCTTGCAGTGGTTGCATTTGGTTATCGTGCAGAAAATGATTTCAATGCGAGCTTACCTAAATCTAGACTTCCAGAAAGTGAAATATTTACTGTCTTACGATAATTAGGAGTTTGCAAATGTCTATTATAAATATAATAGCAACGTTACATGTTAAAAATGAAGTTTTAGATGATGTTAAATCAGAAATGAAACGTCTTGTTCCTTTAAGCTTATCAGAAAAAGGATGTATTAAATACTGCTTACATGAGGTTGTTGAGGGAGATCTTGGTGTAGGTAATACAGGTGGTCAATTCGTTGTTATTGAAAAATGGGAAGATATCGAATCTCTAAATGAACATGCTAAGTCAGAACATTTCACCAATTTCATCAATAATTTTAGTGAAAGTGAACTAAGAATTACTGTGCAAATGATTAAAGAGATATAGCGTAAGGTAGCAATATATACCATGTTGCAGTAAGAAGCAGAAGCTAATTATTCTTCTGTTTCTTTTCTACTCAGCAGATTTTAAATAGTTAAAATCTGCTAAGTAGAAGACCCTTAGCTATTATTCATTACATAATTATAGTGTTTTTAGATGCAATGTATTACCTGATTTTATATCGAGATTGACTGATAAAATTATTCCGGTTTTTAATCTTGAAATTTTCTGCTTGTGTAGTGTTTTTTATTTTATCAGAACCGCGAAATCGCTGGTCAATCGAGAATGAAAGTCAATTCCTTAATTGCCAGATGCTTTGTCTAATCTTAGATAAGCACGTTAGGATAGATATTCAAGCATGTTTTGCCGCGAAGTGACTTACGTGGTGCTAAAGTGCAAATTGTACGATTAATGTCGTTAGATCGCGTATGAGTCAGTACAATTCAGACTCGTCCTCCTAAACGGCAGCGATGCTGCCGTCATCATGGTAAATCTTGAGGAAAAGTGTCCGGACCATCTCCTGCCCTCCCGGATAACACACACGTAATGTTTCGTTATGACATCAACACACAGACCATTGCCAACAATGCGGGCAAGCCTTGGACCAACAAAATGGACTTTTTAGCCGTGAACGCGCCATAAATCGCCGCGACCAGAACACAGGCCAAGAAGAAAACTTGAATTTGCTCCCCGAATATTTCATTGGGATGTAACAGTCCCCACAACAACCCGAATGCAAGAAAACCATTGTAGAGACCTTGGTTGGCGGCGAGGACTTTGGTGTTTTTTGCAAAATCCTGTGTCATCCCGAAGGCGCTTAACGCCCTGGGACTGGTCCAGAAAAACATTTCCAGTATCAGGATATACATGTGCTCGATCGCAACAATCCCGACTAACCCTTTGGCAAATAATTCCATAATTTGATGTCCTGAGTGGCCTTAATAACGACGAGCCTCACGGCAGTCGCTGATCGATGTCCTCCCCGCCACGCCTTCGGGTGTGGCAAGGAGGGAGCTGCTGCTTGCTTACAGCTTATAGGTAGCGACCTTGTCACTGAGATCGCTGGCTTGCCCGCGCAGACGGACCGCCTCGCTCGATGCCTCATCTGCACTATTCACTAAGTGCTCAGAAACATCTTTAATCGCGGTGATATTTTGCGTGATCTCGCTCGTCACATGCGTTTGCTCTTCTGCGGCTGTGGCGATCTGAGTCGCCATATCACTGATTTGATTCACAGCAGCGTCAATGTCACCCAGTGCTTCCGCGGCTTTATCTGCATCTGCGACTGAATCCCCGGCTAGCGCAGAGCTGCTCTCCATGATCCGGACGGCACTGGCGGTGGTGGCCTGCAAGGTATCGATGGTCGCTTTGATCTCTTCCGTCGAGGTATGTGTACGCTGCGACAGAACACGGACTTCATCAGCCACCACGGCAAAGCCACGCCCTTGCTCGCCGGCCCGCGCAGCCTCGATGGCGGCGTTCAGTGCCAGCAGGTTGGTTTGCTCGGCGATCCCCTGAATGGTTGAAAGCACAGTTGAGATTTCCTGCGAATGATTGTTCAGCTCAGCGACGATTTGACTCGCCTGCGTCAGTTCATCCGCCAGACGGGTAATGGAAGACTTGGTATTCTCAACCACCGCCCGGCCATTGTCGGTACTGCGGGTCGACGCCTGCGCGGTGCTAGCCGTTTGCTCAGCATGAGCGGCAATTTCTTGTGTCGCGGACGCCAGCTCTGTCACAGCCGTTGCGACCATGGTGATTTCTTGCTGTTGCTGGTTGATCTCATCGACATTCTGGCGGGCACGACCGGTACTGATATCCGATTGTGAGGTCAGCTGGCCGGCCTGTTCACGAATGTGGCTGATCAGATTGTGCATACTGGCAACGAAGGTATTGAAGTTATTGGCAAGCCGGCCCACTTCATCGTCACTTTCCACCTCAATGCGCTGGGTTAAGTCACCACTCCCGTACGCAATTTGCTCGAGCGCACTGGAGACGTTATTGAGCGGACGGAACAACACGTTCACCAGCAGGTTAAACAGCAGGGTACACACAATTACAACGGCAACCGTGACGGCAAACTGGCCCCAGACAGCTTCAAACAGCGGGGCGACTAACGAGTCATAATTAATCACGGTAACTGTGATAAGTCCCGTATTTTCAATCGCTTTGGCGTAAATGACACTCTCTGCCCCGTTTACATCTGCCATCACATGCACCCCGGAGCGCACCGCAGATCGGACGGTGTTGAAAGATAAATCCAGCTTGCTGAGGGGCTGATTGAGCAGATCGGTGTTGTTGTGGGTGAAGATCGTGCCGGCCTGACTGGCAATAAACATATAGCCGTCACCAGGCAGGATGACCTTATCCAGACCTTTGATAATATTGGTAATCTCGACATCAGCCCCCAGAACGACGGTCTCATTACCCAGCCGGAGTGCTTTCCCCAGGGAAACGACATTGGCGCCCGTTGCAGCGGCCACGGTCGGGTTATCCATAAAGACCCGCGCCGGGTCGGCTTTGCCATGGATATACCAGCCCCACTGGCGCGGATCATCATTCCCAGGTGGTAACACCACACCATTGGCGTTGTCCTGGCTGCCGTCCGGGTAGGCCAGGAACACATTGTCAAAGCTGCCGGCATCTCTCACCTGCTTGAGGTGGGTGACGATGGCGTCCAGGTTCGCTTCAGCGGTCAGGGATGAGAGCGCGTTTTCCTTGGATAGGATCCAGTCGGCAACATACTGGTTGTATGAAGCCGTGGTACTTTCCAAGCGCTGCGAGACTTCAGTTTCCAACCTGGCCAGCGAAGCACGAAAAGACAGCGCTTCGACCAGCAGTCCCCCGATAATAATGGCAATACTGGCCGAGAGCGCCAGCTTGTTTTTCAGTGAAAGTTTTTTCAACATAACGGCCTTGTTCTTCTAATCACGTCGTGGGGAAAGTTCTGTATAGTCCACCCAACCCTTTCCGGTAGGATGCGCTGAGAATAACTGGCTTTCTATAGAGATATCGGACATATCCCCTCGCGCTTCAGGACATCCTGGTGAATCACGCGATGCTAAGATGCGTACAGTTGGCCTGAAGAGGACTCAGCCTGGTGACAGCGAACCGAAAGCCCCGACGTGAGGCCTGCGATCCAAAATGTCGGGGGAAGCTCAGCCTCTTCAAAAGGGGTCAGACGTAGTTCGTTAGCTAAGGTTTTTGTTTTTGTTCCATCATCAGCAGAAATTTATTCAGCCGACGTTGGCGTGTTTCTGCTTTTTTGCGGTTTCAAGCCCGTACGATATAGCAAAACGTTGCGTTTTATTGAGGGTTTCAAAAAAATGCTTTGCCTCTGTGTTTTGCTCCAGCGCTCCGAGAAAATCGTCTGGAATTTGCATTTCACTCACAGGAGCATAAGCGGCTTCCCAACGGCCGTCGGCTTGAGCAGCACGAACATGCTTCATTCCGGCTTCAGTCATTAAATTTTGCTCAATCAGGGACGCAACATGCTCTGTGTTGCGCTTTGACCAATGACTACCGGAGCGCCGGGGTGTAAACCGTTGCAAGTAAGCCTCGTGATCCAGCGCTCGCTTGATGCCGTCAATCCATCCCCAGCAAAGCGCAACCTTGACCGATTCATTCCACGTGATGGAGGGTATGCAAGATCCTTTTTTGTAGATTTTCAGCCACAATTCATTGCAGCTCTCATGGTTCTCCTTCAGCCATTCATAGAAGTCTTCAGGGGTTGTAAATGATTGGGCTTCTTTGTTGTTAACGCCTGGCATAACACTCTCGTTTATCATGAAATCTGTGAGGTGATTCGACTTTAATTTTCTCAATTGCCCTTCAACAAGAGAATATCGGATGATTCATCCCCCCCTTTGCTGAAAACCGTTATAGCGTTCTTCGTGTATAGTGTCCCAAAGTCCGGACGGACCATTGCATTGCGGCCTGAGCTGAAATGTTGACATTCCAGTGCACAAAATATGCTCATAAACGCACATGAACATCCATAGAATGCGATGAACCAGTTCGGCTTTCTACAGGGAGATAGGACCAATCCCCTGCCAAATAGGACATTTAAATTTTTCTTGTCCTTCCAAAGCGAGTTTTAGAACACATTGCGGCCAAGCCGATTAAAATTCATCGCCATCACTGACAGCAAAATAAAACATGTTGCTCATCAAAAATTTAACCCCAGCCGGAGCTGGGGTGTGATGTAAGACGCCTAGCCACCATCGGTCCTGCACACTGGCTGATATGACAGAAACCCGATGACTTAATCCGTGATCAGAACCGGCTGTTGTGATCTTTCCTGCGCTTGCTTCAGCTTAAACGGCGCATAGACGAGCGCCCCGACCAAGAACAGCCCCAGGTAGCCAATCAATGGATAGAAAACGGCAACGAGCTGGGTGAACCCGGCAAAGCTGGCGACAAAGCCAACGCCGAGTGTGACGAAAATGAACATGTTGGCTTTGGGCGTTTTCATTGTCACGAAACGCGCAGCGAATGCGTAGAACATGCTGACCGCGGTATTAAAAATCATCCCGAACAGAATGAAGGTCATTACATTAGAAAGTGCCGGGGAGATCAAATCGATGATTTTCAGCAACGGCATCGGGTAGCCCCCGACCACATCAATTTGAGAAAACAGCGCCAGGTGGCTCAGGACAATCAACACCCCAACACCGGCTCCGCCTAAAAGCCCGCCTAATTTAGCGACTTTTTCATTCTTTTCAGCACCTCCCATAACCAGCGCCATGGCTGCCCCGACCGCAAGGTTGAAGGAGACATAGTTCACGGCAGAGACAAACCAATGAGGCAGAGTTGAAGACACACTTTCAGCAACAGAGGCCAGTTCATCGAATGAGGAGTCCATCGTGATCACACTGTAAACACAGATGGCAATGAGCACCAGTATCAGAAATGGCGTCACGCTGCCAATCACGGCAATGACGCGGTTCACATTCATCATGGCAGTCACCGCAACCAGTAAGGTCAGAACTACGCTGCCTACGAAGGGCGGCAAAGCAAACTGCTGTTGCATCAGAGAGCCGGCACCTGCGATCATCACGACGCCGACACCAAACAAGGTAAAGATGATCACATAATCCACGATAATCCCGACCACCCGGCCACTGATTTGGTAAATCACTTTTTTATGAGACATGGTCTGCGTTCGCGACCCCAGCATGGTCAGCATCATCCCGAGATAGGCAAACAAAGCCGTCGCGATGATCGCAGCTGCCGTTCCCCAGTGGCCAAAACTGGTGAAGTACTGCAGAACCTCCTGACCGGAAGCAAACCCTGCCCCAACAATAATGCCGATAAATGCACTAGCGATTTTAAGAACATTCCACATGCCGACTTTCTCCTTAGTCCACAGACATCCTGTAAATGAGATCGTTTGTTTTGTGATTGTTTACCTGTACTACCAATATGTTAACAAGCAACAAAAATGAAACGCGCCGATAACAAGTAACATGGGTATGGATATAAAGTCATATGCCGATGAGGTATATGTGATCGCTAACTGAACCTTGGTGAAGAATGTTTAAAACGCTTGAAAATGCACATATGAGCGTGTATAAATCCTCGCTTTTTTAATTTTTCCTATAAGCAAAAAACACCAACATAACCAAAAAAAATAATAAAACCAATAAAATCAATGCCTTATAAGAATCATTTAATGAGACTTAAAGCGGCGTTTAGATTCACTAAAATCTAAAAAAGCACACATTCGAATATTTATTCACAACAAACAGTGCATCCAAACGCAGAGGTTGGCTTTTTGAGCGCGCCCGGTTCCCACAGACCCACGCCCGGCAAACGGGTTGAATGAGATAAAGTGGACGATCAGGGCATCATCACTGGGGGCATTGACGTAAATGTTCCAGACGATACAACCAGGTGGCTGCTGAACGGCACGGAGAACCAGCCGCATCTCTTATCACACATGGTCAACAAAAGAGGTTGAGATGGATTTACCCTCAAATTTTAGAATGCTGGCACGCTACAATCAGCGGATGAATAACCAACTGATGCGCGTGTGCGAACAACTGACAGAGCAGCAGTTACATCAACAGACCGGCTCATTTTTCCCCTCGGTCATGGCTCACTGGAATCACCTGCTCTTTGGCGATCTCATCATGTTGCGACGCTTACATGACAACGGCATGGTGAATATAGATGCACACACGCTCGCATCGCTGCCTGTGGCGAGAGACGTGAATGACAGATTTGCACAGAGCCTTGCTGAACTGAGGCCGCTGCGGGAATTGATCGACCACATTTACCTGAACTTTACCCGTAGTTTAACTGCACAAGACTGCTCCCAAGTGGTTCACTACAAGACCACGGAAGGGCAAGCGCTGACGCGGAACCTGGGGGAGTTCTGTCAGCATGTCTTCAACCATCAAACACATCACCGGGGTCAGCTCACCTGCATCCTAAGTCAGTTTGGGCTCGACTTCGGCTGTACAGACTTACCAGTGATCGTGCCTGAAGGAGCGCACGTCTAGCGACAATTCGAGCTGAGCAAAAAAACCGGCGAGCGTGTTTATTTTTTACAAGCTTTCTTCCCACCAAGGTTGTAGAAAGGATTTTCTGTGTCAGAAGGAAAAACAGATATGAGTGAAACAATTCAGCGTGCGATAGCACTCAGAAAGGACGGGAACTTTGAGCAGAGCCGCCAGCTGCTGGAAACATTGCTGGCGAATGACGAACTCAAAGCGAAAGCACACCTGCATATCGCCTGGTCTTATGATAATCAGGGGTTTGAGTCAGCAGCCGTACCACACTATCATGCAGCGCTGTCTGGCGAGCTTGATGCCACCGAGCGGTTTGATGCGTTGTTCGGGCTGGCCAGCACCCTGCGCAGTCTCGGAGAGTATCAGGAAGCCATCGTCTGGTTTGAAAAAACCCTGGCACTTTACCCGGATGCCCGGGAGGTTCTGCCCTTCTATGCAATGTGTTTGTATAACCTGGGGCACCACAAACAAGCGACCGAGCTGCTGCTGAAGCTGCTGATCGAGACCACAAACGCTGAAGAGATCCTGACCTATCAGCGTGCGATCAAGCTGTACGCACAAGACCTGGATCGTACCTGGTCATGAAACTGGAGCATACAATGGCAACAGAGGCAAAACTCGCGGATGAACACGACGTCAACGTGCACCTGGTGAACTCATTTACCCGGGAAGGCTCTGGCGGGAACCCCGCCGGGGTCGTACTTGATCCGCCCAGCCTGAGCTCGGCGCAGAAACAATCTATTGCAAAGCAATTAGGCTTTTCCGAGACCGCGTTTGTCTACCCGGGGGAGGAAACGGATTTCCAGGTGGCGTTTTTCACCCCTGAGGGGGAAGTTGATTTTTGCGGTCACGCGACATTAGCCGTGTTTTCCGCCATGGCTTCGCTCAATTTAATCCCGCCGGGAAATTACACGCAACAAACGAAAGCCGGCATTCTCAGCGTGGCCGTGAACCACGACCGTGTCGTCATGGACCAAGCCCTGCCGATCACCCGAAGGGGCCCTGATGTTGAAGAGATCGCCGCAGCCCTCGGGGTGCAGCGTGAGGTTATTTCCGCGACCGGCCTCCCGATCGAGGTGGTCTCGACAGGGTTGCCTGACATCATTGTTCCCGTACAGCCCGGTCAGCTAGATGCCCTCAAGCCTGATCCGGAAGCAATCGCAACGTTGAGCCGTGAGTTTAACACCATCGGGTTCCACGTGTTCGAACTCAGTCGCGATGCAGCTATCACCGCGCATTGCCGAAATTTCGCACCGTTGTATGGTATCGATGAGGAATCTGCAACCGGCAGTGCCAGCGGCGCGCTGGGATGCTACCTGGTCAATCATGTCATGCCCGGCGCAACGTCCTTCCTGCTGGAGCAAGGACGGGCCATGGGATGCTCATCGCTGATCCAGGTCACGATTGATTCAGAAGAGAACACGATTTGCCGCGTTCGCGTCGGCGGCCAGGCAACCATGGCCGGCACGAAAACCGTTCCCCTATAACAACAGCAAGTGAGGAGTTCAGCACAACCACTGCGCTGAGCGAGCCAACGCAGGGCATCACGGCAAACCAGACATTGCCGTGATTTTACCCCAAAGCCCCGGTTCTTTCTGAACCGGGGGCGACCGAACAGTCGCAGCAGAAACCATCCACAGCCCGACTGTTTGTACCAAGTTATACCGACCCGAAGCGACTGGGCTCAGGCCAGTTATGCACATTTTCTGGGGATGAGATCAATGGCTGAAGATCTCCATACAGCCCCGGAACCGGCAGGATCTATGCCTAAATGAAGCCTTTTTACGCTAACAACCCTGTTCTCTAAACCAGATCACACAACTTACATAAATTCATCTGCTCACCACATAACCCGCTTAAATAAAAATGCGAACAGAATTCCTCATTCAATCGTCAAGGAGCGGCAACATGAAAATTGCAACATTTAACGTTGAGAACCTCGATTACGATGAAACACCGGGAAACGAAGCATTTGCCAACCGGCTCACACCGTTGCGCCAGATGTTAATCCGCATCGATGCCGATATTCTTTGCCTGCAGGAGGTACACAGCCAGAAGAATGACGATAACGAAAAAAAACTGGATGCGTTAATAGAGTTAATCGAAGGTACCCCCTATCACGATTACCACCGACAACATACAACGACAGCAGACGGCCAGCCCATGCACGAGCGAAACCTCATCGTGCTGTCAAAATACCCTTTTGCGGAGAGCGAACCGCAACAATATAACGCTGATCTCATTCCGGACTTGATGTACCGAAAAGTTACTGCCATTCCTGCGGAAGTAAATGCCGATCCGCTAAGTTGGGAACGACCAATACTTCACTGCCAAATCATGCATCCCGAGCTCGGCAGAGTTCATGTGATCAACCTTCACTTAAAATCCAAACTGGCTACCGCCATTCCCGGCCAACAAAGCCAGAATTGGTATACTTGGGACTCCGCTGCCGCATGGGGAGAAGGATTTTTCCTTTCATCCATCAAACGCGTAGGCCAGGCGCTCGAAACCCGAGTGCTCCTGGACGAGCTCTTCAACACTGAGCCGGAAGCAAAAATCATTGTCTGCGGCGACTTAAATGCAGAGCCCGGCGAAGTTCCCGTTGAACTGATTTGCGGCAAAATGGAAAACACCAACAACCCGGCACTACACAACCGAGTCTTAGTGCCCTGCAGCGAAGGCATTGCCGAATCGGTCCGTCACAGCCATTTTCATCACGGCCAAGGTAACTTGCTTGATCACATGCTGATATCCCAAGCTTTGCTCCCCTACTTTGACGGCGCAAAGATATTGAATGAAACACTTCATGATGAAAGCCTTGCCTACAGAACTGATGAAAAGTACCCGGCCAGTGATCACGCGCCGTTTATTGCGACATTCAGAAAGTAACCGTAATCCAACCCAGAATCGGGCCGTTTCGGCCCGGTTTTCTTTTCTTGATCATCAGCTGAACTAAACCACCACGACCAGCACACCCGCCCCGCGCTGACAACTGCGAACGCAGAACTCGCAACAGCGACGAGCATGAGCCAGGCACAGGCCTTTAGCCCCACCATTTCGCGGGGCACCGGGGTGGGCGGGGGACGTGGTGGCACCGAGGCGCTTGCGCCAGGTGAGTGGCCGGCACGGCCAACATGCCGAAACGACCCACGATGATAGACGGCACGGTGCATGCCAGCGGGACCGCATGAAAACACGCTGTTTGTGTTTTGCTGCGCCAACCAGCCCGGCCGGTGGCTTGCCCACGGGCCGATAAACATCGCCGGCCTGCCGGCAGCCTTACAGCCCGCTTTCTAGGGCTGCGTGAAAATTTAACATAATGCTTTTATGCTTGAATTTGCCCAGCCGCCGACAGCTTGCCTGGCGGGCGCGGCGTAGCAAGTTCGCATAAATTTCATTATGTTACAATTTGAGCCATGCCCCGAGCCCGGGGATGGGGTTGGTAACAGCGCTTTTGAGGGCCCTGCAGTCGGCCGTTTTCAGCCCGGGTTTTGCGGCCATGACGTTGCCCTGGCGGTGTGATGCCTGCATGACGTGTAACCGCGAGGGCGTTTGATCGTGATGGCCGCGAAACATCAGAGGGCGAAAACGGGCGACGCTTTGCAGGGCGGCATTATCCGGAAGAAATTGGACAGTGACATTTCTGTACATTAAAAAGAGATACAAAACCTACGTAAGTTAAGTAACAGGAATAAGTTACGTAACTTATTCAATGATTACATCATTAGTATTTTCAATCACCTAACCCCCGCCGCTTCACATAGTCACTCAGGGTGCTCGGCGCGGCATCGATCAGCCGCGCGGTTTCTCGGATCCCCAACCCCATCCCGAGGTACTTCTCGATCTGCTCGCGCCTGGCATCAAGCTTGAGGGTCTTAGCCTCCCCTTTTGGTCGCCCCAGCTGATAGCCAGCCGCTTTTCTGGCCGCTAAGGCCTCCTTGGTTCGCATCCGGATAAACTCGCGTTCGATCTCACCGGCCAGGCCGAGCATGGTGGCGATGATTTTCGATTGCAGCGATCCATCGAGCTGCATGTTCTGCTTGGCGATATAAACCCGGAGTTGCTTCTCCATACACAGCTCGAGGATTTCCAACACCTGCAACGCCGAACGGGCCATCCGGGTTACTTCAGAGAACACGATGGTGTCTCCCTCTGTCATGCCTTCGAGCAGCGCACCCAGCTTTCGCTGCCGCCACTTTTTGGCACCGGACACTGCATCTTCAACAAACACCAGATCAGCCAACCCGGTTTTGTTGGCATATTCGAGGATCCCGTGTTTCTGGTTCAGCACATCCTGGCTGTCGGTAGAGACCCGCAGGTAAGCGTAATTGGCCATGTTTTCTCTCCCCCCCACTTTTCATCTCCCTGGTTACAAGTTGGCATGGAAATAGCCGCAGGCAAGTAAGGCGTCAAATATCCCGACGAGGTTCAAAATATTGTGGTATCTCTTCGTTTCCGAAATCACAAAATGGCCCGATTGTTCAGGCATCAGGAAAGCACAACCTGACGGAGTGTTAACATGCGCCTAAACAATCAAAAGAAGCGTGCGACAAAAGGCTCTGATTGATCGACCCACTCTGAAAATAACAAACCCGTCATTTCATCCCCACCTGAGATCACCCGTGTCGTCGAGATTCAAAAAACTGTCACAATTCCAAGCTTGGTATGGTTGAGGTATCGGAAACCGACCAGAGGAAAGCCTTACGATTAAACGCACTCAAGGACGAGCAGACACGGTGAGCTGTTGGCGCAGCGAGCCGTGAACAAGAGATAAGAAATCAGACCTCTTCATTGTGCCGCTTTGCTGCGGTCGCATCAACTCGTCCGCTTTGAACTGACTCTCAGAATTTCAGGAAACCTGTTTTTCCTGGTCGTTGCGGGCAAACCTACGCCAGCGACTTTAAACAAGTGGGCGGCCTCCGGGTTCGGAGAAACCAACAAGCAGGTGACAGCAAGGTGTCCGTCTTGACGGGGACGCGTGCTCCTGTGTGGCGCAGTCACGGGAGCCGATAAGCAGGTACAGGCTGACGGGTGATAACCACAACAGCCCGGCTGTCAGGTATGACTCAGGAATAACTTACGTAAGTTACATAACCAAAATAACTTGCGTAACATCCGAGCGCAAACCAGCCGGGAAACGGGAGAGAGTAACGCCTCGACCTGCAGCGGTGTTGGCGGACCGTGCGACTATGCCCAGCCCAAACTAATCTGTCGCAGAACAACCGCACCTGATAAAGCACCTTGCTGAAAAGCCACACAAGGATCCTTGATGGGAAGGGGGTTGATGCTAACGCAATTGTCTGGCATCACCCAGCCCCCGTCATAGAGACCTGTTCGAGAAAAACGCTCGATAGTTTCGAACACATACCCCTGAACCATGCCCTATTTCCTCAAAGCAAAACATTTACCCCTATGTGCTGCGCAAAATTTTTTCGCGCTGTACGGAATTAACAGCGGTTGTTCGTACACCTCCCGGCGACCGACAACATAATTACAGCGTCACTTGAAGTCACCCGAAAGCTGCAACAGCCGATATGATCCCCAGGGAAAATTTTGCTAATTCTGCTGGCAATACCCCGCAGGAATAAGCGATGCGATTTCTCAAACTCCGGACCGATCACAACCGAACCCGCCGGGACGGCAGCCGCTACGTCACCCCGCTGATCGTGGATGCGCCGCGCCGGTATGCGCCCAGCCACAACCGCAAGGAAACCAGTTTGCGCCGAACCCGGTGCCAGCTGATCACCGGCGCGCATGATTCCGGCAAAAGCCGCTGGCTCACCCGGCTGCGCGACAACCGCCACGAGATCTGGGGGCGGCAGCCGCAGCCGGTGCTGCTCGAGGGGCTGATGCCGCTCTCGAGCTGGGTTGAAATCAAGGGCATCGAAGCCTGGTACGCGACGTTTACCGAAGAAGCTGAAACTCAGACGCCCTGGGCCCGGCTCAACCTGCAGCAGAAAGCCGACTTGCTGGCCGACTACCTGCTCGACACCCAGGCGCTGCTGTTTATCGACGATGCCCACAAGCTCACCGGCCGCAAGGCCCAGATCGCCCGCAAGTGCATGCTCTCGGCCAAACTGTGGCTGGTTGCCGCCAGCGAGGAGGGCCGTTTGCCGCCGTCCATCCGGCCGATCATCGAGCGGCGCGATCCGCAGCGCACCAACCTCGAGAGCGATGTCAGCTACGATACCACCCGGGCCCTGATCTGGTTCCTGGTCGCGATGTGCATCGTCTCCGGCGCCTGGGAAGCCGGCGCCGTAATTGGCGGCCTGCAGGTGCTCGGCACCGGGAGGCGATCGACCCGTGCCGAATAACCACCCGACTCCGCCCCGCCGGTTCATCCGGTCTCTCGCAGTGCTGGCCGTTCTGCTGCCGCTTTCAGCACCGGCCGCCGAACCTCAGAGCCCGGACAATCCGGCGGCCACGTCTCAGGATCAGAACCCAAAAGGATGGGGGATCAGCCTGCCCTGGCAACAACCTACCGAGACGCCGCCGGATATCCGCCCGTTCGAGCTGCCGACCCTCAAGGGCACCCCGCCCAGTTTTCACACCCCGATCCCGGCGCTCAAGAGCGCGCCGGTGATCGACCCCGATGCCATCTTTACCGTCATCAACCGCTGCTATCCGGAGAAGAGCAAGTTCAACATCGATCTGAAAATCGTCGCCGGGGTCCGCTCCAACGTCGACCAGTACGACCGCAGTGACTGGCCGGAGATCACCGATCACTACATCGGCCTGGTCGGCGAGATGCCGCTTTACTCCAGCACCGAGCAGTCGCGGGAGCGGGAATGGGAGCACAAGCGCCGGGTCAGCGTAGCCCAGAGCGTCGCCCGCTTTGCCGAAGCGCTGGCGAACCGCAACCATGCCTACCGGGAGATCGGCCTGTATCTGGCGCTGGAAGCGCGGTCCCAGGCCCGGGTCAAACAGGGGATCGCCAACATCACCGAGCAGGTCGGCTACCTGGAGAAAGTCGCCGCCGCCCAACGCGACATCCTCAAATTCGAGGCGCAAATCGTTGAGCAGCGCCTGGCGCTGAGCTCGATGTGCGACAACCAGCGCATCGACCAAGTCAACCGGTACCTGCAGCGCCTGGCTTACCTGCCGCCGCCCTCACCTCCTCACCCAACGGAGGCCCGGCCATGAAATGGTTCAACCATACCCTGATCGCCGGCGCGGCCTGCGCGGTGATCTCCCCGCCCCATGTCGCCGCGTGCGTAGCCGGCGCGACCGCCCCGGACTGGATGGAATACCTGGCCAAAGCCGGCGGACGCCACATCAAGCACCGCGGCCCGACTCACATTTTTACCCACTGGCTGATCGCCGCGCTGGCCTTCAGCTTTGTCTGGGATTATCACGGTATTGTGAGCGCATTCGCCTGGGGCGGGGTGAGCCATATCCTCACCGATGCGCTGACGGTGAGCGGTGTCCCCTTCGCTCCTGACAGCGACCGGCGCTTTCATTTGTTCGGCGGCCGCTTTCGCACCGGCGATCCCATTGAGTACGCCATTGCCGCCCTGGTGGTGATTGCCTGTATTGGCCTCAGTCACCTTACCGGCGGCAGCGGGTTTGCGCCGTTCTTCTACGACTGGGGCGGGTTGTACCATGAAGGACTGATTGACGGCGCGGAGTGGAAAGCGAACCGGTTCCGGTTGATTTAAAGCACACCCTTCAGCGCAGGGGTGAGGAATATCCGCATTCTGCTACCAAATTGCGCAATATCTCCGCCCCATAAGGCTGCAGAAGACACATCTTCTGCAACCATCCTCGATAAACTGAAACTATCTCAAGCCAGAAGGCATGCCTGACCGAAACACCAATTGCAGGCCATCTCAACCAGACGAAAGGAGCGCCATTATGCAAATCGTGCATGGCACACTGACACATTTTGCCAACCCCGGAGCACACCCGAATAACGTTTATTCCCCTGAGCAACAAGCGGTATTAAATGTGGCCAGCGCAGCGCAAGCCATTGAGGAGATCCAACGCTGGCCGGGTTACGCGGTGACCCCATTGCATTCATTGTCCCATTTATCTCAAGCCGCAGGGATCGACCGCCTGTGGTACAAAGATGAGTCGCAGCGGTTTGGTCTCAAAAGCTTCAAGGCTCTGGGCGGGGCTTATGCCGTCGCACGGCAACTCCAGGCGGTTCTCAAAGCGCGCTACGGCAAACAACCGACCATTACCGAGTTATTGAAGGGCCAGTGGCAGTCTGAAGCCGCAGAGGTCGTGGTCAGCTGCGCCACAGACGGCAATCACGGCCGCTCTGTTGCCTGGGGGGCACAGCTGTTCGGCTGCGGCTGTGTGATCTATATTCACCGGGATGTTTCGGAAGGACGCAAACGAGCCATGGAGCAATACGGCGCAGAGGTGATCCGGATCAGCGGCAACTATGATGAATCGGTTCGTCTCGCCGATGAAGAAGCCAGAAGACACAACCGGGTGATCGTCTCTGATACTTCTTACGAAGGCTATATGGAGATCCCCAAAGACGTTGCCCTCGGCTATACCGTGATGCTTGGCGAAATCGTCGACCAGCTAGCCGGAGCGATCCCGACCCATGTGTTTATCCAGGGCGGTGTCGGGGGGCTGGCCTCGGCGGTGTGTGGCTATTTCTGGGATCTGTGGGGCGAAAAACGCCCGCGCTTGATCATTGTCGAGCCGGAGCAGGCCAATTGCCTGCAGCAAAGTGCCCGCGCAGGCAAACCCGTCGTGGTTGACGGCGATCTCGAAACCTTAATGGCCGGGCTGGCTTGCGGCGAAGTCTCGGCACTGGCCTGGACCATCCTTGCCAACGGCGCCGATGATTTCCTGACACTCAGCGAAGCGGCCATCGGCCAAACCATGCGCCTGCTGGCCTCCGGGTATCACGGCGATCCGGCAATTGAGGCCGGGGAATCCGCTGTGCCGGGTCTGGCTGCCGCGCTCATCGCCCGCGAGAGCAATCAGTTCGCTCAGGCGCTCGGCCTGGATGAATCCAGCCGCGTGCTGGTGATCGGAACGGAAGGGGCGACGGACCCGGCGTTGTATCAGCAGCTTGTCGGCCAGTAAGCCGCTCCGAATCGACAGAGAGCACGGGGGTCGTGCTCTCTTCACCTCGATTCGCTTCTCTTCAATGCAGCAGCGTGGCAGAACACCACACTGAACTGCACCGAAACAAACCGCAATTAATCACCCTCTTCATCAATCGGGATGGTCAGCCCGACCTTAACCGGATCCATCACCACATTGGTTTGAAAACTCTTGATATTGGCATTGTCAAAAAATGCTTCCCGCGTGAACTTATCATACCCCGCCATATCTGCCGCGGTGACAATCAGGATGAAGTCTGAACTGCCGGTTACGTAATAGCATTGCTGGACCGAGCGGTTCGCCGTCATCTCTTTTTTGAAGTTATGCATCAGATCGACCCGCTCACGTTCAAGCGTTACCTGAACGACAAAGGTCATCGCCTGCCCGACTGATTTGGGATTCACGACCGAGATATCGGCCTGGATGACCTGTTTCTCCCGCATGCGCTTGAGCCGACGCTGAACCGCGGCTGGCGACAATCCCACACTTTCAGCAATTTGTTCTGAAGTGATGCGGTTAGACAACTGGACAAGATCAAGAATTTTACGGTCGAAGCTATCGACCACGGGTGGAGAAGCGTGCGCCATTTCTGTCAGGATCCTTTGAGCATAAATGTAGTATTGAACGGCGCCAAAGCCCTGGGCACCTGAAGTGCCGGGGATCGGCTTACCGCCTGTTTCCTCGCCAATCTCACGCACTATATCGCAGAAAAACGCGGATTATCATCATTATTCAAAATGTTTTTGAGGAATTCCCTCAATCCAGTCAAGGCATCATGACCTTGTAAACGAAATGTAAAACTTCGTTTCGACACCTTATCGATAGAAGGGTCATCGCGTCAACACGCCAGACAAATGTGTTCAATCGCGGGCCTTCCGTCACCGGAAAATGTTGTGTTGCTAACCTCACGGGGTGCCTATGAGAAATGAACGGATCGAACCACACTTTGCGTTAGAGCACCTGGCCCCGGCCGGACGCATTGGGGTGATCACCCTGGCGACAGATTTTAATATCGAGCAGGATTTACGCCGGCTGTATCCCGAAACGGTACACATGTTTACCAGCCGCGTTCGCAATGTAAATCCCCTGACGATTGAAAACCTGCGCACCATGGCACCCGGCATCACCGCCGCGGCCGACGCGATCCTGCCGGGCACCCGACTGGATGCCATGATCTATGCCTGTACCTCAGGCACCATTGCGATCGGGCAAGCCAATATCGCAGCGCGCATCCATCAGGCCTGTCCGGGAACGGCGGTCACGGATCCGGTCACCGCGGTCTTTGCTGCGTTAGCCACACTGCGGGTCAAGCGCCTGTCCATCCTGACCCCTTATACCGACACCGTGAATCACGATGTTGCGGCGTATTTTCATCAGCAGGGGTATGAGGTGACGAACATTGCCGGGTTCGGTTTTGAAGACGACACGGCCATGACCTTTATCGATCCGCGCGACATCAAACGGGCCGCCCTGCGCATCTGTGATCCGAACGCCGATGCCCTGTTCATCTCCTGCACCGCCCTGAGGGCGACCCCGGTGATCGCCCAGATTGAAGCCGCCCTCGGTAAACCCGTGCTCAGCAGCAACCAGGTTCTGGCCTGGCATTCATTAAAACTAGTCGGATACGCCGAGCCGATCCACGGCTTCGGATTGCTGATGGAAAGGCACCTGGGCGCACCGGCTGAAACGCAGCCATCGTGCGAACACCTAAGCGACGCCCAATAAATCTCTCACCAGACGGAGCTCAGAATATGTTGTTACTCCCTCCACAACTCATCACTGACATGACGGCCTGGCGCCAGCACCTGCACCGCTTTCCCGAATGCGGGTTTGATGTCCATCTGACGGCTGACTTTATCGCGGAAAAACTCCACAGCTTCGGCATTGAAGTGGTCCGCGGGATCGGGCAAAGCGGGCTGGTCGGGATCCTGCGCCAGGGGAGCAGTCCGGCCAGCATCGGTCTGCGGGCGGATATGGATGCCCTGCATATCCGGGAGCAAAATACGTTCTCCCACTGCTCGCAACACGACGGCAAAATGCATGCCTGCGGACACGACGGGCACGCTGCGATGTTATTGGGTGCCGCTTGTTATCTGGCACAACATCCGACCTTCGACGGCACCATTTATTTTATCTTCCAGCCCGATGAGGAGCATGGCTGCGGGGCCCAGGCGATGATTGACGACGGTCTGTTTGAGCGCTTCGAGATTGACGAAGTGTACGGCATCCATAATTTCCCCGGCCTTGCCGAAGGCGAACTCATGGTCCGCCCGGGCTCCCTCATGGCCAGCGAGAGCAGTTTTGAAATCACCATCACCGGCGTCGGCGGACATGCCGCGCTGCCGCATCAGGGCATCGATCCGCTCGTGGTCGGCGCCCAGGTTGTACTGGGGCTGCAGACCATTGTCTCGCGCAACCTCAGTGCGATTCATGAAACGGCGGTCGTCTCTGCGACTGAATTTATCACCGACGGCACCGTGAATGTGATCCCTTCGACCGTCACCATCAAAGGTGACTGCCGCTGCTTTACCGAAAGCGCCCTGGCCCGGATTGAGCAGAGCATGGCCCGGATCGTGGCCGGGATTTGCCAGGCCGCGGGGGCCGAATACCAGTTCAGCTTTACCAATACCTTTTATCCCACAGTCAACAGCCCGGCGCAGACCCGGTACGCCGTTGAAGCGGCCCGGCAGGTTCTGGGGGAAGATCGGGTGCATGCCGATTGCGATCCCCTGACCATCTCCGAAGACTTCTCCAGCATGCTGCGGGTCAAGCCGGGCTGCTATGTGCTGCTCGGCAATGGCACGGAGTCCGTGGGCGGCTGTGCCCTGCACAACCCCCGCTATGACTTTAACGACCGCATTCTGGAATTCGGCGCACGGTACTGGATCCAGCTGGTGACCAACCGCCTGAGCCCGATAACCGGTCACCGGTAAACACCACTTTCACCACCGCAGCCGGCACAGCGCGTTTGCCTGTCTCCGGCTGCCCCATGGCAAGCGACCCAAAAAGGAAGAACAGGATGAAACGCTCTCTCGTTGCACTACTCAGTTTAGGGATGATGTTCAGCGCACAGGCTGAAACGTGGAAGTTCGCTTCGGAAGAAGATAAGAACGATGTTCAGGATGTCTACGCCAAGGCATTTGCCGACGCCATCAAACAAGAATCCGATGGTGATATCCGGGTCCGTATTTACTACTACGGCCAGTTAGGGACGGAAAATGATATCGTCGAGCTTGCGGCCAAAGGGACCATCCAGTTTGTCTCGGTCGGCGCCGGTCATCTGGGCTCTTACGTCCCGGAGGTTCAGGCCGTCAGCCTGCCTTATGTGCTGGGCACCAACGAAGCACTCACGCACAAGGTCCTGACCCAGAGCCCGACGATCTACAACCACTTGGCGCCGAAGTTTGAAAAATCCAACCTCAAACTGCTGTCGATGATGTCGGAAGGCGAAATGGTCTGGGGCGGCAACAAGCCGATCCGCTCTCCGGAAGACTTCGCGAACCAGAAAATCCGCACCTTTACCTCGACCATTCCGGTCGAAACCTATAAAGCTTTCGGGGCAACCCCGACCCCGCTCTCCTGGGGGGAAGTGTACGGCTCGCTGCAATTAAAAACCATCGACAGCATGGTGAACCCGATTTACTTCATCTACAACGCCAAGTGGCATGAAGTGCAAGACTACCTCATGTTCCCGGGCCAGCAGTCCTACATCAGCACCGTCTCAACCAACAACCAATGGTTCCACAGCCTCTCTGCCGACAAGCAGGCCATGATCAAAAAAGCCATCAAAGCAGCCGATCAGGCCGCCTATGCATACCAGCTGCGGATCAACAAAGAGCACCTCGAGAACATTCTGAAAGAGCGTCCGGACATGCAGATCATTACGCTGACCGAGAGCGAACGCGAGCGCTTCAAAACCCTCAGTCAGCAACTGTTTACCACCTATTATGACGTGGTCGAAAACGCCTATCCGGACGCAGAGAAAGCCGCAGCGCGTCAGGAAGCCGAGGCCATCCTCACCGGCCTGCTCAATGATGTCAAAGTGGCGGCTCGCTGACCAAGGGCCTGCTGAATACGATGTCCCCTCGCGGCCGGCGCCTACCGGGCAGGCCGCGATTCAGACCTTTCCCGTCACTGACGTCCTGCATCAGCAGTCTTGACCAGATCGTGGATATCAAAGCCGAGTCAATCCGGGCCAAAGCGAACAAGGAGCGTATCGATATGAAAGGAATACTCCATCAGATCAGCCAGGTGACAGAAACGCTGGAGCGTGTACTGATCACCAGTTTTATTCTCATCATGATGATGAACTCAACGGCCAACGCCATCGGCCGTTATGCCTTTAACCAGAGTCTCTTTTTTGCCGAAGAGCTGAACCAGTTTTTAATCGTTGCAGTAACCTTCATCGGGTTTGCCTATGCCGTCCGCAAAGGCCGCAACATCCGCATGACCGCAGTGTATGACGCCCTCGGCCCACGGGCCCAGAAACACCTGACCACGCTGATCGCCCTGATCACCTCACTGCTGATGTTTTACCTGGCCTACCAGTCCTTGCTCTATGTCGCTGAGCTGAAAACAATGAACCGCCTCAGCCCGGCGCTGCAACTGCCGGTCTTCTGGGTTTACGCCATCATCCCGGTCGGGTTCGCCATTGCAGGGCTGCAATACCTGATGAGCCTGGCGATGAACCTCATCCACGATGATATTTATCTCTCGTTCGACATGATCGAAAATAAACAGGAACAGGCGGGGGAATACTCATGATCAGTATCACGCAATTTTTATCCGATGTGATCGCCGGCGAGCCTGACATTTACGTGATCACCTTCACTCTGGTGGTCGTCATGGTCGTCTTCCTGTTCCTCAGCTTCCCGATGATTGTGCCGCTGGCAATCGGGGCGCTGATTGGGCTGATACATTTCTCGCAGGTTGATCCCCAGGTCCTGATCCAGCAAATGGTCACCGGGATCTCGCCGAATGCGCTGATCGCGGTCCCCATGTTTATCCTCGCCGCAGACATCATGACCCGCGGCCATACGGCACATAACTTACTGGGGCTGATCCAGGCCTTTGTCGGCCATTTACGCGGCGGGCTGCCGATCACCACCTGCATCAGCTGTACCCTCTTTGGCTCGGTGTCCGGCTCCACCCAGGCCACCGTGGTGTCGGTGGGGCAAATCATGCGCCCGAAGTTGCTGCAGGCCGGCTATAAAGACAGCTTTGTCATGGCGCTCATCATCAATGCCAGTGATATTGCTTTTTTGATCCCGCCGAGCATCGGCCTGATCCTGTACGGGACCCTGGCCAACGCCAGCGTGGGCGAGCTGTTCATTGCCGGGATCGGCCCCGGGTTAGTGCTGGCGCTGCTGTTTTCACTCTCCAGTTACCGCTACAGCGTGAAGCACAGCGACAGCCTGAGCCTGGTCGAAAAAGCCAGTACGGCCGAAAAGATGGCGGCCATCAAGAAAGCCATGCTGCCGATGGGATTTCCGGCCCTGATCATCGGCGGGATTTACTCCGGCATCGTGACACCGACCGAAGCGGCCTCCTTCGCCGTGCTCTACGCCATCATTATTGAATCGGTGATTTACCGCAAACTGACCCTCAGCGATATCTGCGATGCCGCGCTCAATACCGGCTTGATCACCGCCGTCGTCTTTGTGCTGGTTGGGGTCGGCCAGGCTTTTTCCTGGTACATCTCGTTTGAGCAGATCCCGCAAGCGCTGTTGGCACCGCTCAACCTGGAACACGCCTCCCCTGAATATATTTTGTTTGTCATCGCGGTGGCATTTTTCGTCGGCTGCATGTTCGTCGACTCCCTGGTCGTGCTGCTGATCTTAACCCCTATTTTCATGCCCATCATTGAGGCCGCAGGACTGGATCCGGTCCTGGTCGGGGTTATGGTCACCCTGCAGATGGCCATTGGCTCTGCCACCCCGCCGTTCGGCTGTGACATTTTCACCGCCATCGCCATCTTTGAAAAACCATACATGGAAGTGATCAAGGGCACGCTCCCCTTCTTCCTGATCTTGCTCCTGATGTCAGCGCTGCTGATTTATTTTCCGGGTATCGCCCTGATGCCGCGAGATCTCTTGTTCTAACCCCACAGACAGGCGCAGCGGGGAGAGAAAATCTCACCCTCTGCCCGTTGCGCCGGCATGTTCGTAAGGATAAATATCATGCACACCCTGATCGCCCCCCAACGGGGTTTTGAATTTGCAGAATTTGAGCAACGCACCAACCAGCTCCAGGCGCAGATGCACGCGCAGCGGCTTGATGCCGTCTTCTTTACCACCGAGCCGGAGTTCCGCTATTTCAGCGGCTTCAAAAGCCAGTTTTGGGAAAGCCCGACCCGGCCCTGGTTTTTAGTGGTCCCCGCGGCCGGAAAACCCATTGCCGTGGTCCCGGAAATCGGCGTCGCAGGATTTGAGCAGACCTGGCTCGAAGATGTCCGGAGCTGGCCTTCCCCGCGACCGGAAGATGACGGTATCTCGCTGCTGGCAGCCACCTTAAAATCTCTGGCCGGGCGGCACCACCGCATCGGCGCCATGCTCGGGCCGGAAACGCACCTGCGGATGCCTGCCGCCAACTACGCGGCGCTGCAACAGCAGCTGAGTCAGCATCAGATGGTCGATGTGTCCTCAGCCGTGCGCCGCATCCGCAGCATCAAATCCCGCGCGGAAATCGAGAAGATCCGCTTTGCCTGCCAGGTTACCGCCGCCGGGTTTGACTATTTGCGCCGTCACCTCAGCGCCGGAATGACAGAGCGTGACGCATGTAAAGCCATGCACCTGGAAATGCTGCGCCTGGGTGCCGATGCCTGCCCGTACCTGATCTCCGCCTCCGGCCAGGGAGGCTATGACAACATCATCATGGGGCCCACGGATCGGGTCCTGGATGAGGGTGATGTCCTGATCATCGATACCGGGGCCACCTTCGACGGCTACTTCAGCGATTTCGACCGCAACTACGGCTTCGGCCGCATGCCCGCCGAAACTCTGCGCGCCTACGACGCAGTCTATGAAGCCACCGAGGCCGGGCTGCATCTTGCCGCGCCCGGCGTGACCACCGGGGAGCTCTGGCAGGCCATGTGGGCCGTGCTGGAAACATCAGGGGCACTGGGTAATGACGTCGGACGGATGGGGCACGGGCTGGGGATGCAGCTGACCGAATGGCCCTCGCATGTCCCGCAGGGCAATGTGGTGCTGAAGCCGGGGATGGTGATCACCCTGGAACCGGGAATGGCATTTGCCCCGGGCCGGATGATGGTACATGAAGAAAATATCGTCATCACCGCATCCGGCTGCGAACTGCTGCACGAGCGCACCTGGCGCGACATGCCGGTGATCGCGTAGCGAGGTTACCATGAACACAGGGGCGCATCGGTGTCACCGCAGCGCCCCTGCCGATCACGCGAAACAGCCCTGAAACCGATGGGAATTTCAGGCTGAAATTCTCAGTCAAAGTGATTTAATATCATGAGCTTATCTTCAAAATTCAGATGGGTAGATTTGAGCGGCTTCATGCGGGGACACGGGTAGAGCCGGCACAGCATGGCTCATATAAGTTGCGCTGTCGTTATAAACAGTTATAACTGAGAGCCTCCGATTCCTGCATATCCCGGGCGTATTAACGAGACAAAAATTGCTCTCTTCATTCAGGGCCAAACAGCTTATGTTACTGAAAATAAGCGCATTGCTCTTCGCTAATGAGTACATATCAGGTCTCGTTCTATGCACATGCTTGTTTTAACCGCACGTAAAACCGTGCACAGATATCAAATCAGGGCTTAAACGCTTGATACATTAAGCAAAGTTTCTAATATGGAACCAACATAGTAGGCGTGTTATCGAGCATGCTGCACAATACGCTGTTACATTTATTAAGAGGGATTAGTGGTCAACTTAAAGGATTTTCTAAAGCACGTTGATGCGGCGCATTTACACGACAAGATCGGTAAATTTCGTGATTTAGACTTCAAACGAATGTCATACCAGGAAGTCCAAAAATCTATAGCTGATGTGATTACATTTAGTACACCGCATGGCAACATTTCAATATTGATGCCTATGAATGATAATTATCCTGCGGGTACAAGGTTTTACAGGGTTCGGGCATTACCTGGGAATGATCGAAAAATTCCTCTACAAACAATGTCTAAGGTGTCTGATTGTTGGGAGCCTCCTGAGCATATTGTGAAAGCGGGAAGGCTAAATCGGGACAATGAAGCTTTGTTGTATACAGCGCCTATTTCACCTTTTGTCGCTGTAGAGGAAATGAAGATTCCAGATGGTGAGCTGTTTTCACTTATTGTCTACGAAGCGCTAGAACAAATTAATGTGACCATGATTGGGGCACAGCCAAGCACTGAAGGGCTAAATGCAGAGGAAGTACTCAAATCCAAGATGATTCAAGATTTCTTGAAACATGAGTTCATAAGAGATGTTGGTGTGGGTACAGAGTACCTGTATAGAATCTCCGAGTCGATTACTAAGGACTACTTTGATTTACCTCCTGATTTTCAAGATGCTTGGTGTTACCCGTCTGTCGCAAAGAAAGGCCATTTCAATGTCTGCTTTCGTAAAGAAAAAAGGTCCAAACTTAAGTTGGTTGGCTCCCAAATTGCTAGTGTTATTCGAGAAAAAGATGACTATCTGTTTCACGCAAAGCTGGTAACCAAGGTCGGAGCTGATGGTGAAAGTCTTACTTACCATCAAATAGGGTCTAACGAGCAACGGGAGCTTTTTCCCGAAATCATGTTGGCAGAAATGTAACAAATAAGGATACGTGTCGCGCAGCCGACACTTCTATCCGGGTGTTGGACAAGCCCGGACAGCCTTATTAAGCAAATTGCTCGATTGGGGGCTGGCAGGCGTTGCGCCCGCGGCTTTCTTCAGGGCGAGCGCAGCATGGAAGTGATCATGCTGTGTTTTCGCGCTGCCATACAGCAGGCCATAGTCCCGCCCCGTTGCAACCCTTTCGGCAGTGTCAACACCAACTTACTTTGACCATATTCACCCGTTTAGAATGTCCGGTTTTCATCACTTTTCGTGACGTTTAGGTTGTCGCGGGTGTTTCTTCCGGCACCTGAGTTTTTGGGAATTCAGAGGCCAAAGCTGCTGACCTATCTGGAAGGTGGCCATATCAGCATCGACAATAATGTGACAGAGATATCCGGCCGTTCACGACAGGCAGAAAGAATTGGATGTTCTCAACCTCGGTCGGTGGTGCGAAAGCCAGCGCTAATCTGTACAGCTTGGTGATGACGTGTCGAGCAAATGACATGAACCCGTATTATTACTTCCGGCACCTGTTCACCGAATTGCCAAAGCGTTCGGTGGACAATGATATGTCGGATCTGATGCCGTGGAATGTTGAAATCGGTGAGGCTGAATAAGGCTTTACTGGTTTATTGAGCGCTTACATACTTCCTCTGTTAGTTAAAAATGAGTGCTAGCAACTTGATATATAAGCATTAATCACATGATAAGCCTTCAATCATATGCACACAATGCTTTAAACAACCATTCTGAAAAGATTTCCTCTATGTCACTTTCAAGTGCCTTGCCAGCTTAGCTTTACACCAGACAAAACAACACAGGCTCCACTCTGCTTCAGTGTGATATATTACTAATAAATATCAAAAAAAAAGGGTAATTATGTTTAAAACAACATTGGAATACGCAATCAAAGCTATTTGTGAAAAAGTAGAGACGAACACTGTTCACTTTCAGTCTGTTATGGAAGAAGGCTACTTTGCTTTTCAGGGGGAGCTCTTCGTCCGTAAGGCCGAAGATGATTGTGCCATGATACAAAGTGAAGACGACCCAAACTACCGCTACAAAGGTAATGCTGTATCCCTGTTGACTGGTGAGACTGTGTGGTTTCTTGATTCGACTCGGGTGGAGATTGAAGCGCAGGGGTAGTGGTATTGTTCACAACGGGTAATGAGAAGGCTGCGATTGGCCTTCAGTCATCACCAAGAGTTTCAGGCTGCACCCGAGAACCAAAGCTGTCCTCTATATCACTCTCAAGCGCCTCCAATAGCCCGTTTAGCTCGTCCATCAAATCTGGCAATGTCGCATTGCCAGCTTTAGTCAGCCCTCAGACTAACTAACCTATTTTGAGCCACGTTTACGGCGGCCTCTCGGCGAACAGAGTCAAGCACCTTGTCCATCTGGTCATTTTCAGCAAAGGTGAAGTGGCACACTGAATTGAACTTGTTGTCGTCCAGATCAGCTAAGTTCCATCCGTTCTTGTGACAAAACCGGAGTGGATGACACCAACTTACTTTAACCACATTTCACCCGTTTAGAATGTCCGGCTTTCATCACTTTTCGTGACGTTTATGTTGTCGTGGGTGTTTCTTCCGGCACCTGAACTTTTGGGAATTTCAGGCTGAAATCATCTTAAAAAAACGTTTAATTTTATATGGTTATAAGTGATTTTCGTGTGGGTAACTATATTCAGATAAACGGCGCCTGAGCACCTGCCATCATCAAAAAAAACGGCGGAGCAACTCCGCCAAAAGGTTATGATGAGGATAGGGGAGTGAACCTGCGGCCGTGTTAACGGTTGCAGATCCTTAAGATGATCTCGACGGCTTCATCGATCAGCTCTTCTTTGGCCTGCGGGTTTTCTTGCAAAAATCCGCCTAACGATTCGGTGATGCTGAATATCGAGATCTGCATTAACTTGGTCAGACTGTTCCCGTCCGAGACAACAAATGGCGACAATGTCTTCTCAATCACATGACAGAAGTAGTCCCGGATATCATTTTCCACGCTGGCGTACTCCGGGTAGGCTTTTAACGCCGACACGATATCGTCATACACCTTCCCGTTGGTTTCGAGACAGTGGATATAAGAAGACACATACACGGTTACGGCATCTTTTAAGCTGTTTGACTGGGTCGTGATCAGGCTGTCCATCCGGGACGACAGCGCCTCATCGCAACGCCGGTACAATGCATACAACAAGGCCTGGCGAGTTGAAAAATGATTATAGGTAATGGGTTTTGTCACCCCGGCTTTTTTTGCCAGGCTGATCAGAGTCAGGGCATCCGTGCCCTGCTCTCTGACCATGTCGAAAGCCAAATCCAGAAGCTGGTTATAACGCTCTTCCTTTTTAAAACGAGACTTCAATATGACTTTCCTTACCTTTTCCTATGCAAAATCAACTTTTGGGAAATCAATCTTGGGTTGCGTAATATTATTGACCCAGTTGCTGAACGTATTCAGCGCAGTCCAGGCGCACACCTGGAGGATCTGGCTTTCCGTCAGCCCGTGAAACAGAGCCGCATCGACGTCTTCCTGGCTCAGGTTCCCTTTCTTTTCAAGAATCGTCCGGGACAGGGATAAAATAGCCTGATCGCCTGAATCCTTGGCGATAGCCCGCTGGGCATCAGCACATTCTTGCGATGATAAACCAATTTTCTTAGCGGAAAAAGTATGGCCAGAGACGCAGTAGTGGCACTGATTGTAGTTGGCGACACTGAGTGAGATCAGCTCGCGCTGACGCTCAGTAAGGCTGCCGAAATCCTCAATAGCTTGTTCAAAATCCAGGTAGCCGCTCAGGCTCGCGCCATCAATCCCCAGCGCTGCGTAAAAGTTCGGGATCATGCCGTACTTTTCCTTGAATTCCATCAGGATCGGGGCCGCCAGTTTGTCTGCGGTCTGGGGGGTTCTCAGGTTAAACTTTTCCATTTCAAATTCCTTTTCTTACTGTGCAGAGACTGGTAACCCGAAAATCAGATCGAATAACCAGTTATAAAAGAAGGTAAAAAACATAAAGAACAGGGTGAGTCCAGCATCTAACAAAAATGCATCCCAAAGGCTGAGATTCAGCCACCACGCAAAGATGGGTAAGGTCACGGCCACAAACCCGACCTCAAAGCCAACGGCATGGAGTACCCGTCTGCGAACACTTCTTCCCCGGGTGACCAAATTTTTCTCCCAGAGCTCAAACAGGGTGTTGTAAAACGTGTTCCAGAGAATTGCCAGAACCACGGTGATCACCCCGAGGATCACCGGGTGCCCTGAGTCGTCTTCAGCACAGAGATGAAACGCCATGCTGATGAGCACTAAGGTGATGACCTCATAAAAAAACACATATGTAATTCGTCGCTTGATACCTTGCATTGCTTCCTCCTTAATAGTTCAAATGATTGATTTACATTTAAAAAATCAGGAGGGCAGTGCGTGCAGCGGTAAGCCCTGCGCTTTTCGAAACTGCGCGCAATCCAGCTGTACACACCATTTAACCAATAGAGGATCTGTGGCATTGCCATAAGTTACCAATAGTAATCTACATCCAACTATACCAATGGTAACTTACTCAGGCAAGTCGATTGCAAACACGTTTTCGTTGCTCAATTTAACTTGAAGAAGGGATTTTATGTTTAGTGTGTTGAATGACAGCCGGGTACGGCTGCTTGGTTTTGGCGCGATTGCGATCTTTCTGGTGACCTGGGGCATGGATATTTTTTCAGTCGTCGACCCTTGTCCGTACTGCCGGACGCAGCGATCGGTGATTGGCCTGCTGGGGCTGCTGATGATATTCCGAAGCCCTCACTGGACCATGCTGCACCTGGGGAATATCTTTGCCTTCTACGGCGCGCACGTTGCGGCGCTGCAACACTTTATGAACTGGGACGCGTTCGATGACGGTAATTTTGAGATGCTGTACCAGCCCATTTATAAGAATGATTTTTATCTGTCTGCCGCGGCATTGATCATTATCCTGACCCAGTTTGCGCTGCTTAACCGCCACTGGATCAAAAAGCCGGCATTGGCCTGATCGCAGGCGCGATCCGCAGGGAGCCCGCGCAGCTGCACTGTACCAGGCCCGGCAGACCGGGCCTTGTTCAGCAGCAAGTTCCCCGGCACCTGAAACCATGGGAATTTCAGGCTGAAATTTTCGGGCCAAATTTATTTATATCAGTCGGTTAGTAATGAAATACGCATGGGTAAGTTTGAGCGGGTTTCATGTGGGGAAAGACGGGGAGAACCAGCGTAAAATGGGATGTTCCAGAATCGTGGCCAACTTTTATTGGCCACTACAGTTCGAGAAGGAGCCAGTCAGCCAGAGTTACTTCTGGGTTAGGTTTCCAGTTCTTCATGATGCCCGGAGCTGATGAGACGCCCATAAAAAATCCGAGCGCATTGAATACACTCGGATTTTGACAGCTCCAGAGGAGCGTTCAACCGATCATTTGTGGCTAAACTGATCGGCACTCCTCAATCATGGCGCTTTTTATCACGCTGACAATTAATACAGATACACCGCACCGGAATTTATGGCTTCCCCCCCTTCCTCTACCGTACCGGTCTGAATACCTGCCGTATCGCCATCTTCATAAGGCGCCCCAACCACTAGGGTTGAGCCATCTGCGCTCAGAGCCAAACCGACGCCAAAAAGATCACCGTTCCCAGGGTTGGGGGCTTTGACATATGCGCTCTGCGACCAGTGACTACGCTCGCTGTTACTGAGGTCAAACAGATACACCGCACCGGAATCTAAACTTTCCGTCCCTTCGTCCACCACATTGGCCTGAATACCTGCCGTATCGCCATCTTCATTAGGCGCTCCGACCGCCAGGGTTAAGCCATCTGCGCTCAGGGATACACTGGCGCCAAAATGATCATAGCTCCCAGAGGTGGAGGCTTTGATATATGCGCTCTGTGACCAGTGACTGGGATCGCTGTCACTGAAGTCAAACAGATACACTGCACCGGAATCTCTGGCTTCCGCCCCGTCGTCCACCGTATCGGTCTGAATACCTGCCGTGCCGCCATCTTCAAAAGGCGTCCCGACCGCCGGGGTTGAGCCATCTGCGCTCAGGGCCATACTAACGCCAAAATATTCATTGCTCCCAAGGTTGGAGGCTTTGATATATGCGCTTTGTAACCAACTGCCGCTTTCTCGCTTAAACAAATACACCGCACCGGAATCTGAGCCATCCGTCACTTGCCCAATCCTACCGAGCGGAATACCAACCGTATGAATACCAGCAATGCCGCCATCTTCACGAGGCGCCCCGACCGCCAGGGTTGAGCCATCTTTGCTCAGGACTATACTCTCGCCAAAATTATCATCTTTCCCAGGGTTGGGGGCTTTGACATATGCGCTCTGCGACCAGTGATGGCGATCACTGTCACTGAGGTCAAACAGATACACAGCTCCGGACTCTGAAACTTCCGTCCCTTCGGCCATCGTACCGGTCTGAATACCAGCCGTACCACCATCTTCAAAAGGCGCTCCGACCGCCAGGGTTGAGCCATCTGCGCTCAGGGATACACTAGAACCAAACCGATCACTGCTTCCAGGGTTGGAGGCTTTGATATATGCGCTCAGCGACCAGCGGTCACTCTCTCGCTTAAACAGATACACCGCACCGGAAGCTATGGCTTCCTGTCCTTCCTCCACCGTACCGAACTGAATACCAGCCATGCCGCCACTTTCATTAGGTGCCCCGACCGCCAGGGTTAAGCCATCGTCACTCAAGGCCACACTAGAACCAAACTGATCATAGAACCCGAGCTTGGAGGTCTTAAAATAACCGATCATCTGATTGGCGGTATCCACCGTTAAACTTTCCGCATTGGATCTCGCGGTATGCGTGCCATCAGAGGCTGAAATGAAATAATCACTAGAGAGGGCTCTCACCAGACTGCCCACAGACACAGAAGCCGACAACGTATCGGTAACTGTTGCCAGTGCCAGACAATCATCATCTTGAGAGGTATCTTTCTGACAAACGGTATAGGTCACACCGGAAGCCTCAGACGCCTCGGTCCAGGCGAGTGTTATTGTTTTCACATCCGTCGATGATGCAGTGATATCGGTTAAATTAAAATCGGACAACGTGGAACTGGAAGAGCCGGAAGAACTGGAAGAACTGGAAGAACCGGAAGAACTGGAAGAACCGGAAGAACCGGAAGAACTGGAAGAACCGGAAGAACCGGAAGAACCGGAAGAATGATGACATCCTGAGACACCTCCCAATATAATCGCCGATAACCAAAGCACCCGAAAAAGTGAAGTGTGCACAATGAGTCCTCTTTTTTTCGCCCTGACGAATACAATCAAAAGCTATTAACAAAGTTAATATTTTAACGAAAGTAGAAAGATTCCGACTGCCGCAAATAAGACGCCGTAGGGGGAGTAAACGGACTAAAATACAGCGTTATAGGCAAATCCGGTGTACGACATTCAAAGCAGTGTCCTGCTGATGTTCACTCCGTTTCGCGAACACCATCTCGGAATGTCACTCCTTTGATGACATCGAGAGCAGTTTAAATCAGCGCTGTTTCACCAACTTTTTTCGGCAATCCTCATCAGTTTGCACGCCACTGAGAGCGTGATATTGTTTGTCGGTCAATGTCTTTCCTTGGTGATCCTCGCCGTGGAAACTGAAGCTCTGTTTGGCTGAATCAATGCCATAGACAAATGTTGATCAGGAGGCATCAGGTAATGCCGGGATCAGACCTACCCAATGAGGCAAAGCCTGCTCAGGGGGATGCCATATTATTCGTTATGCTGTTTTTCAGAATTCTGGTGTTCGATGAAAATAAGAAAAATGTGTTCAGCTGATTTATCAGCCTTATATGAGATATACAAAGATAAAGAAGTGGTTAACAACAACCGCTATTTGCCCGATATCAAGCGAGAAGAGTTCGACTCAATGTTCAATGATAGTCAGCATAACTTTGTTGCCGTTGACTCGACTGGGGAGATCCTAGGGCATTTGTCGATCTTTACCGCAGACAAGCCAAGGCTAATGCACTGTGCATCTTTTGGTATCGCTGTAGATAAAGCGTCTCGAGGTATGGGTGTTGGACGTTTCTTAATGGAACATTTGTTATCATACTGTGATGAAAAACTTGATTTAGTTCGCCTTGAACTAGAAGTGCACTCGAACAATGCAGCAGCACTTGCATTGTATAAATCATTTGGTTTTGAAATCGAAGGTACAAAACGTAAGGCTGTGCGTGTTGAAGACGAATTAACTGATATTGTCATAATGTCAAAAGTACAGACATAACAAACAACTACGGTATCAATAAGTTTAATCATGCTGAGGTGACTCAAGTATCCTCAAAAGGGGATGCGTGTTAGCGAGCAGTCTCTAAAGGAGATCTCGACATCTTCGTGGGTGTAGAGGCGGGCGCGTTAGAGAACGCAGTCCAACAACTCACAACTTTGGGTTTCGCAGAAAAAATCGACACACTAAGAACAGCGGAACTCTGTATGTTGGAGTCGACTTTGGGTGATGACGTAGCATTTCAGGTGGTGGCTAACGGGACTGAGTTTGCATGCTTTTTGGTGTTCAGAGATAAGTGACGCTCAGATGCTTCGCTAGTGCAACAGTACAACGAGCTAAAACTGTCTTGCGAGGGTTGGTCTCAAGAAGAATACCGTCGTAAAAAATCTGCTTTTGTGGAGCGTGTGTTGGCTCAAGCCTAATAAAAAATAATGACGTCAATCACTCAATTGACGCCGTGTTTCTCCCCACCCGCCGCCTCTTATTATGGACAACAGCCATCTTTCAGACGCAGACGATGATGGCTTCCTTCCCCGGTTTTCCGTCGGCTGGTGATCGCTCGACCGTTGATGACAAACGTAAGTTGCCCAGCGAGTACTATCAGTCCGCCGGGAATTTTTGCTTTTGGTGTAGTACGCGCATAACACGAATGATATCGCCTTCAACCCAGTAGGAAACAATCATTGAAATCTCAGGAATGATGAGGAGTCGTCCGCGAATTCCATCCCGCTGTACTCCCATGAAAGGCTGCTCCAAAAGGTTTTCAACTTTTGCTTCGATGAGATCATCAGTTTTTTCAGCTGCTTCGGGATTGAAGTCGTAAAGAAACTCAAAGATCTTTTCACGATCGTTAAGAGACTCTTCTTCCCACAAAATCATAGCTTGCCTCGGTTACGGATTTTAGCTTTGCGCCCAGCCATTCGAGATTTAGCAGATTCGTGGTCAACAAAAACAGCTTTTCCTGAGTCAAACTTCTCAAAAGCCAGGTTTACTTGCTCAGTTAACCAAGCGTCATAAGATAGGGCTTTTCTCTGTTGTTCGGCGAGTTGCTCAGTTAGCTCACGGCAAGCATCACTTAATGTTCTGCCTTGGCTTTCAGCCATTTGCTGAGCCAATCGTTTCGTTTCTTCATCAACACGAAACTGAATTCTAGTGTCCATGATGTGCTCCATATCTTGCGTGTGTACAAATGTTAGCACTAGGCTTAAGTTTGAGCAACTGACAACATGACAAGCTAAAATCAAGGAGCGCCATGGTTGGGCACATAGTCATAAGTTGCGGCAGTATATATTGATGAATTGAGGAAAAAAGCGGCAAAAAAGATGCTCGCTTGCAGGTTGCCTGCCGCCACCAATCATCCTGACCAGAATCGTTTTTGGTTGGAAACGCGTCGGCTCGTATCAATAGCCCACAGCACAAACTCACCCGCTTTTTACCTGCAGGCGGGTTGTGCGAGGCGCACTAAAATACAGTGCCGTATTCTGGTCAATTGTGCATGCATGTTTAGCTTTTATTGCCGCTCGTCGCAGTGACTAGCTTTTGACTAAGACGTGGTGCACCGACTAAAAGCCAGAGCACGCCGCAACAAATAGCAACCGAGTTCGCCGCCAAAATGAAGATGCTGGTCGTGGCAGGGCTGATCAGTATCATGGGTACAGCGACGATAACGCCTACACCAGACAGTGCCAGAACAACTTGCTGCCATGAGGCAACCTTGTTGTGCTTCACCAGATGCTTACGTGAATCTGCGGGTTGCAATGGAATAAAGCATAACGACATAAAAATCCCTAATGCGGCAAACCACGAGAACACATATAACGGTTGAATCAGCTGCGATGTACCGTAAAGGTATATCCCTAATAACAACAACCATAAGCGCTTTGATTCGATCAGAGGTTTATCATTAGCGTAGCGGTAATGACAAACAGCCAGTGAGACGAGCGCGATAATCCCCCCTAAACCTATACCAGCCGCGACATCTGTTGGGTAATGCACACCCAGCCAGACACGCGCTGCTCCGGCAAGTAATGACAGCCCGAACCAGCCAACCACAGCCGTCGGCACCGAGATGCAAACACGCTGTTTACCTTCTCGAAGTAACCAGCCAATAAGCACCCCAATCATGGCCGCAGCTTGGGTGGCATGGCCGCTTGGGAAACTAAACCCGCTTGCTTGTGCTTGCTGCAGGCTCGGCAGGAAATAAAACGGCCTTGGGATTGCTAAACCAATTTTCAATAAATTCACTGAATACGCGGTCGCGAGCAGTGCAAACGCAATGGTCAACCCGTAACGTAGTGGAAAGATCAGAAAGCATAGTATGAGCAGGCCAATGGCAATCGCCCCTTCACCGAGCCAGTTGGACAGGTTCAATAACTCACGCGCAGGGGCGATTGACTTTACCCAAGATTGAAAAGACTCAATGAAAGAGAGCAGCAAGAAGTGCAAGCTATCCGCCCGGTCGGTTAAATCTTGCAGGGGATAAAAGTTTGTTGGCTCACTCGCGTTGACCCAGGAGTGAAGCGCTTCTGCATCGCTTGGGTAGCGATATTTAGCCATCACGACTGGCGTTAATGCGGTGAGGTAAACTTGACGGATCTCTTTACCAAAATGCTCAGAATCAAGCGCTGGGATGATCTGTGCGTTAAAGCCATGATCAACAGCGGGCTCAATGTAACCGATTCTTGAACTTGGCCGGCAAGCAAAAACCACACGGTTTTGATTGATAGAAAGCTGTTTTCCAACGTCAACTTTTATTCCTGTTTCTTCAAGTGTTTCACGCCTGGCGGCAGCTCGGAATGTTTCGTGGCTATCGATGTAACCACCGGGTAACGAGAGAGTCCGGGTCAGGTTGTCCTGCACTAAAATAACCTGGCCACGATCATCACGAATCACACAGGTGGCCCCTTTGGGCCGGGTTTCGGGCTGGGCTTGGATATTTGTTTGGGCAAAAGCGAATGAACTGAACAATCCAGCGAATAAGCTGAATAATAATAACGCGTGTTGCAAGGGAGTGCGTCCTCTTACGGATGGTTAAGGCGCTATTATCACTAAGATGAATATGATTGCCAGAATTTAGGTCAGTTTCTACGGGATATGAGAGCAGGAGATGAATACGAGGTTATCTATTCAAATGCCCGCGTAAAAGGTGACGGTTATCGCAGCTACCCAGTCATTTTTCATTACACGGTATTGCCTGTAATGGTGCAAAAACCACAGTATCTCACACAAAAGGCCCAGGGAAACGGGCCTTTTTCATCGAAATTCGATTCGTTCGCAATGGCTTTGCGCCGAGCAGCTTATTCTGCCAGGTGCTTGGCCAGCGTCTCGCCGATCACCTGATCCAGCTCTTTTTGCAGCGCTTTCGGCAGGCGGCTGAACTCGTAGCTGAAGTTGCGATCCTTACTGCGCTTGCGGGCAAAGACTTTGGCATCGTCAAACTGCCACAGCGGCTCAATTTTGGCTTTCTTCGGCGCCGGTTTGGCCAGCTGCCGCTCCGCGGCGCGGCGATATGCCTTCATCAGCGCCGCTTTGACTTCATCCGGAGCCAGTTCCGGCGCCAGCTCGTCGTGATCGACCATCACCTGGGCAATCACATCGGCCAGATCCAGTCCTTTGCCGGCGATGGCTGTGGCAATCTCCAGTAGCTGCTTATAGTCGGGGTAGGCCAGCTCAGCATGGTCCGGGAACACCTGCAGCATCTCAGCCGGCACCGAAGCCGCCTGGATCGCCCGGGTCACCTTGGCCGCCGACAGATTCTGGCTGGCGGCGATCTCTTTCTGGCTCATGCCGCCGTCACGCAGCACCAACAGGCGGATCCCGACTTCACGCAGGTTGTGTTCACGGGCGGTCTGGATATCAGCCGCCAGCTGGCGGGCATCGTCACTGCTGAGCGCATCCTGGGTCACCAGAACCTCCAGGCCGGTGCCGGCAAACAGCGCGGCGGCCCGGCGGCGGGAGCCGTCGAGGATCTCGATTTTGTCGCCGACCTCGCGGCCGATGGCCGGAAAGAACTGCTGCAGGGTGAGGGTGCGGGTGATATCAGCCACCGAGGCTTCGGTCAGGGCGTCCTGATCGCGGCCGTTGGTGACAAGCTCCACAAAGGTTTTGTCTTTGAGCGCATCCGCCGCAATGGATTTCAGAGTAAACGTGGCGCTTTGCCCGGAAGCCAGAGTAAAGGTGCGTGTTGCGCCCGCCGGCTGGGCCGGCGCGCTGTCAAAAGTGGTACCGCTGAGTGTACGGCCGATGGTTTTACGTTTGGTTGTCATGGTGAACCTCAGTTGGCACGAATAAATTCAATGCGATCAAACACCGCCTTGGCAAAGTCTTCCGCAGCGACGCGGGCATTTTTCAGCGCTTCGCTGCTGCCGACATAGGTGGCCGGGTTGGCGGAGATCACGGTGTCGAACGACTCGCCACAACGCTCAAAGCCATCGAGGCGGGGCAGGGCGACATCAAGCATATCGCCGCCGAAGATCTCCTTGGCCAGGCTGTGACACAGCTTGTGGTCGGCCTTGTTGGCCAGCTTCGACATAAACCCGATATTGCCCTGGACCCGCAGCTCGGCGCCGGAGTGGCTGATCATGCTCATCAGCTCCGGCAGGCGGTTGAGGTATTTCAGCGTCGAGTGAAAATCGACCTGAGCCGGCGGGATCGGGGTCATCAGCAGATCGGACGATGCCAGGGCGTTAGTCAGGAAGGCATCGAGGTGCGGGCCGCTATCGACGAAAATAAAGTCATAGTCGCCCTGGAGTTTGTCGATCACATTGTCGCGCAGCACGGTGTGCACATTGCGGCCCGGCAGGTGCTCGGCGCACAGCTCTTCCCAGCGCGAGGCGATAAAGGCATCTTCAATTGAGGCCGGGATCACATCGACCCCGGGCACGCCGGAGCTGATCACGAATTCATCAAGCAGCTCCTCGCGGCTGATATCCTGCAACATTGCCTGGGCGGCCGTGGTCTCGACCGAGCCGACCGCCTGGGTATGATTAAGGAACATGGTCGCCGATGACTGAGGATCCAGATCAATCACCAGGATCCGCAGATCTTCCTGCAGCAAATGCGGATGGGTGCGCAGCCCGTGGGCCAGCGACACGGTGCTGACGGTTTTCGAGACCCCACCTTTAAGGTTGCCGACAAACAGAGTAAATGCCTGCGGATGGCGCTGGCGGTATTTCGGCACCTCCCGGTGCTGGTAAATATCGATAATATTCTGGATCGACATCGCGTATTTTTCCGAAGTACCAGCTTTGCGCTTTTCAAAGCAATAGCCGCGCGCCTCCATCTCCCCAACAGTTTTATCCACGATCGCCTTGCTCAGTTTCGGCAACTTGGCCACGGCTGCTTTCGAATACACCTGGTAATAGGTATCCAGCGCCAGCTCGGCTTTTTGCTCACGGATTTGAGTCGTGAGCGAGGCCAGCATCCGTTCAGAGCGCTCGGCAACCCGGGAAATCAACTGTTTGGGATCATACATTCGATGGCTTCCTTTAATATGCAGCTTTTTAGCTTGAACGCTATAATGCTGCATATATGAAAAAAAGTAAATGACTATCGGTTTGATCTGCTTCCAATTTTTATCTTGGCAGTTCTCCGGGGAACACGCAGGTTTACCATGCTCAGAGGCGCTGTAACGCGTTGTGAGGGATGGATCCGGGCTTGGCAGGGGATTTTTGCGGGGGCTCCCTTAAGCTTCTGAAAAAGAAAGAGAGAACCGATTTTGCCCTGGGCTGTGGGGAAGTGTGTAAATCGAAGATTTTCCACTTATCCACAGTGACTATAAGATCTATATTTCTATTATTACTATAAATACTATTAGATCTATAAGATCTATAGGCGTTGTAACCATCTGATATTAAAAAAGAAAAAAGGCCTTATTGATCATATTTATGGCGTATAGATAACACTTTTCTGGCTTATTTGATCACATTTATGGCGTTGTTGATCTTATTTCTGGTGTTATTGATCCTTTTTATGGCGTATAGCTAACACAATTGTGGTGTGTCGATAACACATTTATGGCGTGGTGGGGGATACGGGCCATAAATGTGTTATTTAAAGGACGCGGTTGGGGGTGAAAAGTCATCTGAGCGGGCCTGAAATGCGGGTGAGGCGGCAATAAATAACACAATTCTGGCGTCAAATCGCGCTGACGCCAGAAATATGATCAATATTGCGGGTGCTCGCTCATGTCTTTGAGGGTTTCGAGGCGCGCCAGCATGGCTTCAAAATCTTCATCCTGCGCGTTCTGCTGCGCCGGGTTCCGGCTTTCTTCCTGCTCCCGGCGGGCAATGCTCTGCTCGATTTCATCGGCGGTTTCGAAGCGCTCGACAGCGCGGTAGGCGTCAGCCAGCCGGCGCAGTTCGGCCACGGCCAGCTTTTCTCCGCTTTGCAGCCGCTTGAGCTCGAGCTTGCGGATGGTTTCCTTGGCATCCTGATCGTTGAGCTCCTGGATGGTGGCGGATTCCAGCCAGCGGTAGAGAAACTCGATGCCGACGATTTTGCGCCCGCGTTTGATCAGCTGATAGCCTTTCTCGCCCTTGTCACTGGTGAGGAACAGCAGCTCCTTGCGGGTCTGCGGGTTGGTCGAAATTTCCTCAATGCTGTCGCGGATGCAGCGTTTCATGAACACGCTGTTGTTTTTGAACGAACTTTTGTCCGCTTTGAGGCGGCCTTTTTCATCGAGCAGGCCGAACAGGCCTTTGAGATCATCGATGTTCTGCGCCTTCATCGCGGTGCCTTCGGTTTTGAACCGGCTCAGCAGCTCATACAGGCGCTTGGAGTATTCTTTTTTGAGATGGAAGAAGTGGCGGGTGTTGATCAGGGCAAAGCCCTGATTGTATTCGATGTACTCGGTGCGCAGCTCGTCGTTGGGGATCATCACCAGGTGACCGTCTTTGTAGGCCAGGCGTTTGAAAAACGGGATGTAGTCGAATTCTTCCTCGCCCTTGTCGGAGAGGGCGCGCAGGCCGACCTGGCGCATCGACAGCCGTTCGGCAACCGGGCTGAGGACTGAGGCGACGTGGCGCGAGTCAATCTCGAGCCATTCTGACAGCTGGCTGCAGGAAAAGCGGTAAACCGGGGTGTTGTGGTGCCAGTCCGGCTCTTTCATGTGGGCCATCATCAGGGCAAACAGATCAGCCTCGCGAGCGGAGAGATCCTGGCGGCTGAAGATCAGCTGATGGCCTTTCTTGATGTGCTTGGGCAGGGCCGGGCCAATCGCCGGATAATAGGCTTCTGAATTCACGGCAGGTTTTCCATCAATAACACAATTCTGGCATTAGATAACAGAATTGTGGTGTTGGCAACCGGTGATTGCCGCAATTGTTAGTAGGGTGTTCCCCCAGGATACGACGTTGCGATCTTGTGACAGGGTCACTCTATGGTATTTCAAGCCTCAGCCGCGCGCGGAAACTATTGCTTGGGTGAGCAAAAGCGGGCGGCAGTGCTGGTTCAGAGCAGGGGAGCATCTGCGCAGTATGATGAGACGATTCATGCTCAATGTTCTGTTAGGCTGGTGTCGTTTTGGTGTGATGGGGTGGATTTAATGGTGAGGTGTGAGTTTTATAGTTTTTAAACTATAAAGTTATAGTGCATTAGAGTGTTGATGACCTAATTGACTACGCTCTCCGTCTTTTTTGCGTGTAGCACTATATTAATAATCTTATAAACTACGTACCAAGCTGAGCTAATCGCCCGTGATAGATGGTATGCACCGTGTGCTCAGGAAGGGAGCCATAGGCCTCGAACAATGAGCTGCTCAATTGCGAAGTGAGTTGAAACCATGCCTGGGACACAGAAGACATGTCAGCATCGTTCCGTTAAACGAGTGAAACGGAGTTGCTTGCAAAAACTGTTTTACAAACAAGTCTATCATTGCACCACATGCGGCGAGACAATCAAGATTAACCGATATGAATTATAAAACACATCGGTGTCGCGGGAGCTCCGGTCCAGAGCTCCAGAAACTCCCGTGGCACCGATGGTGTTTTATTACAATTTCTTATCCGGACTTCGTTGAACGATGAGCCGCCGTGTTACCAACCACAAATGAGTTATCGACGGACAGCCCGTGTTCCTGTAACACACTCAGGACCGGCTACGGGCAATAGATAGCTCTGGGTTCAAGACCTTTCCTTTCATAATCCCGACAGGGTGAGCAATCACAGAGGCACACCGTGCTTTTGATTTACAAACCTCATGAGTGACCAACTTCCATGAATTCGAAGTCAATTACGTTTTTACTATTTTTATCCGTCTGCCTGATCTGGGGAACCACCTGGTTCGCGATGGAACTCGCTCTGCGCTCTATTCCCCCCATTTTTGCCACAGCCTTGCGCTTTCTGCTCGCGGCCCCTTTGCTGGCACTGCTGGCCAAAGTTTTCAAACAACCGTTACTGTTTCCCAAGGGGAAGCGCCAATGGCTGTTGATTGTGGCGCTCATGTATTTCGCCATTCCATTTACCCTGATGATTTATGGTGAGCAATTTATCTCTTCCGGCCTGGCTTCCATTATTTTCGCCAACATGCCCGTCGCCGTGATGCTGATGTCTGGTTTATTCCTGGGCTTGCAGTTGGCCAGGCACCAGGTCTTTGGGCTGCTCACCGCCGTGATCAGCTTATGTCTGATCCTGGGGAGCGAAATGCAGGTCGGGGGGAAAGATTACTTGCTCGGCACACTGTCCTTAGGGCTGGCTGTCGCCATACACGCCGTGATGTACGTGTTAGTCCAGAAGTACTGTCAGGAGATTCAGGTCCTGACTTACAATGCGATACCTTGCCTGGTCGCCTCTCTGTTTTTGTTTGCCGTATCGGCATTAGGGGAGACCGTCCATCTTGACGCGTTCACCCGGGAGTCTGTTGCTGCGGTTGTATACCTCGGCTGCATTGCCAGTGTTGGCGGCATTGTTGCCTACTTCAAATTAGGGCAAGTCTCGACGCCATTCCAGGCATCAATTTGCTTCCTGATTTTCCCGGTCATCGCGCTACTCATCTCTGCATATATCAATGACAACATGCTGTCGCGGCAGTCACTGATCTTGATGCTCCCTTTGCTGTTTGGCGTATTACTCACAAAAGCACCCAAGCCGTTATTCAAATGGCGTTCAGCGCTGCACACACCAAGCCATTAACAGGCGTATCTGAGGCTTAAAACATCCGACTTTCCACCGGGCGGAAGACAAGGCAACTTCCGCCTGCGGGTTTGCCCGAAGATGGCACCTTCAGTCTTAAGTTTCACCATCGGAGCACTCTAAATTTATCGTTTAACGATAAATTTTTATTGATCATTGGTTAAGCATTCCTTAAAGTAGCTCCATAACCTCATCGAACTCGGAGTATCAGGATGGACAAAATTGCAAAATTAAGTCGGTTTACGCGGAGAATTTTCCAGTTGATTCGCATCGCATTGCCGCTGTTTGTCGCCTATTTCTGGCTAACCGTCGAAAGCTCTTATGACATTCTGACGAATTCAGGCTTAATCAACCTGAGCTTAAACTTTGACTCGCTCGGGGATAGTCCCCTCACCGTGGGGATACGGCTTGCATTAACCTTGCTTAGTTTGGCTGTCACCGCGGTACCGGTTTATGCGCTGGCGAAGTTGATTCGCTTGTTCAGAAATTATGAGCAGGGAGACATCTTTTCGCTCGAGAATGCGTTGATTTACCGGCAGCTGGCGCTGAGTCTGTTTTACTGGGTGATTGCATCTGTCTTGTATGGCGCGATGATTTCGCTGATCGTCACCTTTAATGCCCCTGCCGGGCAGCACCAACTGACTTTGAGCATTGATGATGGGCAGCTACTGACCCTGATGCTTGGCCTCATTACTTTACTGATCTCCTGGGTCATGAAAGAAGCCTATCAATTGTCAGATGACAGTAAATACACCATCTAACACAGGTCCGGCATGAGTATACAGATCAATTTGGATGTCATGATGGCCAAAAGGAAAATGCGTTTAAAAACGCTCTCCGAAGCCGTCGGTATCACGGAAGCGAATTTGTCGGTACTGAAAAACGGTAAAGCGAAAGCCATACGTTTTTCAACCCTCGAGCGACTATGCCGAGTACTGGACTGCCAGCCCGGCGATCTTCTGGCGTTTGAGCCATCAGAGGATGAAGAAAGCCCACAACAATAGGATCCCCGGTTCCGCCAGGAAGGCGGCGAACTGCACCATCATTTCATTGTGTTTCCAAAGACAAAAGGCCACCCGGGTGGCCTTTTGCTTCGATAGCAATCGCTGGATTACAGGTATTGGTTGAACCAATTGAGTTCTTGTTGCACCACAGACTCAAAATGTTCGCCGCTGTACACCTGGTAGTGCGTCGCCCCTGGTTCAATATGCAGCTGCTTTGGTTCATTCGCATGCTCAAATAATTGCTGCGACTCACCAACAGGATTGACCCCATCCTCACCGGCAGCCACGATCAGCAGGGGTTGATTTAACCCCGGGAGTGCATGCAGTGGTTTGTGATTCATGGTTTCCCACACGGTTAAAAACGGGATTTTAAGATTGAGGGCCGGAAAATCATCTTTAAACTGGTGAAAAAACTCGACGGACTGAGGGTCTGACAAGACCTTGGAAATGGGCACCATCATCTCCTTGCCGGTCTTGGCCTTTTTCTCGCGCATACGCGCTAGCGTCGACACAAATTTCTCTTTCTCTTCTGCGTTCATGTCACCGCAAATCACCGACTCACCATCTGCGAAAGTCAGTTGGGCGACGACACATTTCACGTTCGGATTTTCGCTGGCAGCGATCATCGCGTTCGCACCGCCGAAAGATGTTCCCCACAGCCCAATGCGGGTTGCATCCACATGCTCTTGCATCGCTGCCCATTCAATCGCGGCATGAATATCTTCGATTTGTAATGCCGGCACCAGGCGGCCAGGCTCTCCCTCACTCTCACCGAATCCACGATAGTCAAACGTCAGCGCTGCGTATCCTTGCTCTGCAAATCGCTCAGCAAATGCCGGCAACAGTAACTCTTTCACCCCACAAAAGCCGTGACACAAGATAATGAAGGGATAGGGTGCGCGCGATTC